>NZ_JAIVPF010000050.1:0-33418 GCF_053528595.1 Leucobacter sp.
AGCGCGGGATCCGTCGCGGCGCTCGAGCGGGAGCTCGCCCTTCTCGACACCGGCGGCAGGCCGTTCGGGATCGGCCTCGTCGCCTGGGGCCTCGAACGGGACCCGGCGATGCTCGAGCGTGCGCTCGCCGCCGGTCCCGCGCTCGTCTCGGTGAGCTTCGGAGACTGGGAGGGCGAGGATCCGCGGCCCTCGTGGATCGAGGCCGTGCGCGCCTCGGGAGCACTGGCCGTGACCCAGGTCGCCACGGTCGCGGAGGCCCGCCGCGCGGTCGACGCGGGCGTCGACGCCGTCGTGGCCCGCGGGCAGGAGGGCGGCGGGCACGGCGACCACCGGGAGCCGCGGGACGCGCTGCTGGCGGCCGTCGTGGACGCGGTCGACGTGCCGGTGCTGGCCGCCGGTGCGGTGAGCACGGCCGAGGACCTGGCTCGCGTGCTCGAAGCGGGGGCGGCGGCGGCCTGGGTCGGCACGGCCTTCGCGGCCTGCGACGAGGCCCTGACCGGCGACGCCGCCCGCGCCGTGCTGCTCGACGCGGACGGCGCCGACACCCTGGTGTCGCGGGTGCTCGACGTGGCGCTCGAGCGGCCCTGGCCGAGCCGGTTCCCGGAGCGGCTGCTGCGCACGCCGTTCGTGGATCGCTGGCAGGGACGGGAGGAGGAGCTCGCGGCCGATGCGGAGGCCCGCGCCGGGTTCCGCGCGGCGGTGGCCGCGGGGGACTACTCCGTCGTGCCGCTCGACGCGGGGGAGGGCGTCGGAGCGCTGACGGCGGTGCGACCCGCGGCCGAGGTCGTGGCGGCGCTGGCCGGCGCCTCCCTCTGAAGGCGGGCCCGCCCGCGCCCTCTCCGCCGAGGTTCTCCGCTCGAAACCGAGCCCACTGTACGAACCCGAAGCTTTCAGCGCCGATGCTGTGCTCGGTATGGAGCATCGGGCTCGGTTTCGAGCAGGAACCTCCTAGCGGGACGACAGGAAGCCGCGCAGCAGCGCCGCCGATCCCTCGATGTGCTCGAGCATGGCCTCGGCGGCCGATTCGGATCGGCCCGCCAGGATCGCCGCCACGATCGCCTCGTGCTGCGCGTGCGAGTGGGCGAGATTGGGGGGCAGCACGGGGATGTCGTCGAGCAGGGCGTTGACCCGCGAGCGCAGGTTCGCCACGAGCGGCACCAGGCTCGGGGAGCCCGACAGCTCGGCGATCAGCAGGTGCAGCCGCGAATCGAGCCGCCGGTGATCCGACGCGTCGGCCGCGGTGCACTCCTCGAGCGCGAGCACCAGCGCCGTGCGGTCCTCTGCGCTCAGCTCGCGCGCCGCCGCCTCGCGCGCCGCGCCCACCTCGAGCACCCGCCGCAGCACGGTCGTGTCCTCGATCTCGTCCTCGCCCAGCTCGGTCCGCTCGGTGCGCAGTGCGGAGGGGCTGGGCAGCTCGTCGACGACGAAGGTGCCGCCGTAGCGTCCGCGGCGGGAGACCACGTACCCGGCATCGGAGAGCGTGGAGAGCGCGTCGCGCACCGTATCGCGGCTCACCTTCAGCATGCTCGCGAGCTCCCGCTCGGCCGGCAGGCGGTCGCCGGGCGGGATCAGTCCCAGGCGGATCGACTGCAGCAGCCGCCTGACCGTCTCCTCGTAGGCGTTGATCGGGCGCACCGCCCCGATGAGCAGCTCGACGCCTTCGGATGGGACGTGCATGGCTCTCCTCTCGGGATGGTGCGTGTGCTTGGCCGACGGAGCGCATCGGCCGCCGCATCTGCTGATCGAGCGAGTCGAAGTGCCGAGATCATCGGCGGATGAGGGTTTCGACTCGCTTCGCCCGCTCGACCGCGGTGTCTTCCGCTACGGCCGCGCCTGGCGAGAGTCTACGCTCAGAGCGGGGTCGTGTAGGCGCTGGTGAGGCCGCCGTCGACGAGGAAGGTCGACGCCGTGATGAACGACGCGTCGTCGCTCGCGAGGAAGGCGACCGAGGCCGCGAGCTCCTCGGGCCGCGCGAAGCGGCCGACCGGGATGTGCACGAGGCGGCGGGCGGCGCGCTCGGGATCCTTCGCGAACAGCTCCTGCAGCAGCGGCGTGTTCACGGGCCCGGGGCACAGCGCGTTCACGCGGATGCCCTGCCGCGCGAACTGCACACCGAGCTCGCGGGTCATCGCGAGCACGCCGCCCTTCGAGGCGGTGTACGAGATCTGCGAGGTCGCGGAGCCCATGACCGCCACGAAGGACGCCGTGTTGATGATCGAGCCGCTGCCCTGCGCCGTCATGTGGCGCAGCGCCGCGCGCGAGCACAGGTACACGCTCTTCAGGTTGACGTCCTGCACCTTCTGCCACGCGGGCAGCTCGGTGATCTCGATCGAGTCGTCGTCGTCGGGGGAGATGCCGGCGTTGTTGAACGCGATGTCGACCGAGCCGCACTCCCGGGCGGCCGTGTCGAACAGATTGTCGACCTGACCCTCGTCGGTGACGTCGACCTGCACGAACAGGCCGTCGACCTCGCCCGCCGCGGCCTCGCCCGCCGCGGGGTTCATGTCGCCGATGACGATCCGCGCCCCCTCGGCGCGCATGCGCTTCGCGGTGGCGAGGCCGATGCCGCTCGCGCCGCCGGTGATGACGGCGACCTTGCCGGCGAGGCGCTGGGTGAGATCGATGGGGGTGATGTCGCTCATGGGTGCTTCCTTCGGGATCGTCATTCTGCGTGGGGCCGCAGCATCTGTGTGGTGGATCCTGCGACTCGCAAGCTTGCGCAGGACGGCGGCTGGGCTGCTCGCGCAACCGGCGGCGCGGTCAGTCGGCGGCGAAGAACACGTTCTTCGTCTCGGTGAAGTGCTCGGCGGCGTCGGGGCCGAGCTCGCGGCCGAGCCCCGACTGCTTGAAACCGCCGAAGGGCGTCGAGTACCGCACCGAGGAGTGCGAGTTGACGGAGAGGTTGCCGCCCTCGACCCCGCGCGCGACGCGGATGCCGCGGCCGAGATCCCGCGTCCAGATCGAGCCGCTCAGCCCGTACTCCGTGTCGTTGGCGATGCGCACCGCATCGGCCTCGTCGTCGAACGGGATCACCGACACGACGGGGCCGAAGATCTCCTCGCGCGACAGGCGGTCGCCGGGCGCGCCCTCGACCACGGTGGGGGCGAACCAGGCGCCGGGCCCTTGGGGCGCCGAGCCGCGGAAGGCGACCCGCACGTCGTCGGTGAGGAAGGAGGCGACGCTGTCGCGGTGCGCGAGCGTGACGAGCGGACCCACCTCGGTCTCCTCGAGAGTGGGA
This sequence comes from Leucobacter sp., assembly GCF_053528595.1. Classification (NCBI taxonomy): domain Bacteria; kingdom Bacillati; phylum Actinomycetota; class Actinomycetes; order Micrococcales; family Microbacteriaceae; genus Leucobacter; species Leucobacter sp. The sequence goes on from NZ_JAIVPF010000050.1 coordinate 3,239, forward strand.
TCGCCGACCCTGACACCCGTGACGGCCCGCTCGAAGTGCTCCATGAAGCGGTCGTAGGCGTTGCGCTGCACGAGCAGGCGACTGCGCGCGCAGCAGTCCTGGCCCGCGTTGTCGAAGACCGCGTAGGGGGCGGTGGCCGCGGCTTTCTCGATGTCGGCGTCGTCGAACACGATGTTGGCGCTCTTGCCGCCGAGCTCGAGCGTGACCCGCTTCACCTGCTCGGCGCAGCCGGCCATGATGCGCTTGCCCACCGCCGTCGACCCGGTGAAGACGACCTTGCGCACGTCGGAGTGCGTGACGAAGCGCTCGCCGACGACGGATCCGCGCCCGGCGAGCACCTGGAAGAGCCCCTCCGGCAGGCCCGACTCGAGCGCGAGCTCGCCGAGGCGGAGGCTGGTGAGCGGCGTCCACTCCGCGGGCTTCAGCACCACGGCGTTGCCGGCGGCCAACGCGGGGGCGAAGCCCCACGCGGCGATCGTCATGGGGAAGTTCCACGGCGTGATGACGCCCACGACGCCGAGCGGTTCGTGGAAGGTGACGTCCATGCCGCCCGCCACGGGGATCTGCCGTCCGATGAGGCGCTCCGGCGAGGCCGAGTAGTACTCGAGCACGTCGCGCACATGCCCCGCCTCCCAGCGGGACTGCGTGATCGGGTGGCCGGAGTTCGTGGTCTCGAGCTGCGCGAGGTGCTCGACATCGGCGTCGACGGCGTCGGCGAAGCGCCGCAGCGCCTTCGCCCGGTCGGCGGGCGCGACGCGCGCCCACTCGCGCTGCGCGCGCACGGCCTCGGCGATCGCGCGATCGGTCTGCGCGGCGTCGAGGTGCGCGACCTCGGCGACCTCGGTCTCGTCCGCGGGGTTGACGACGGTGTAGCTCATGGCTGCTCCTTTGCGAGACGGTGGATTCTGGCGGCTGCGACGAGGCCCTCGAAGAGCCTGCGGTCGTCGCGGTTCTCCTCCGGGTGCCACTGCACCGCGATCCCGAAGGGGACCGACGGCAGCTCGATCGACTCGATCACGCCGTCCGCGGTCCGGCTCGTGACCTCGAGCCCCAGACCGACCTCCCCGATCCCCTGGTGGTGGTAGAGGTGCGCGCGTGCACCGCGATCGTCGCCGAGCACCTCGGCGATCCGCGATCCCTCCTCGACCTCGACGTCGATCGGGTTGAAGACGCCGTCGCCGAGCTGGTAGCGATCGTCGCCGACCACGTCGGGGAGGTGCTGGATCAGGGTGCCGCCCAGTTCGACGTTGAGCATCTGCGCGCCCCGGCAGATGCCGAGGAAGGGCAGCTCGGCCTCGAGGGCGGCCTCGAGCAGGGCGCTCTCGAAGGCATCGCGGTCGCTGCGGGGCGCACCGGTGCGCTCGTGCGGCTCCTGGCCGTAGCGCGCGGGATCGATATCGGCGCCGCCGGACAGGATGATGCCGTCGAGGGTCGACACGATGCGCCTCGCGACCTCGGCGTCGACCGGCTGGGGCGGCAGCACGGCGGCGATCCCACCGGCGTCGGTGACCCCGTCGAGGTACACCTGGGGGAGGAACGACGCGCGCACGTCCCAGACGCCGGTCCGCGCCTGCTCCAGGTAGCTGGTGACGCCGATGACCGGCCGGTTCCCGGTCGTCTCAGAGCCGTTCAAAGCCGCGCACCCTCTCCCAATCGGTGACCGCCGCGTCGTAGGCCCGCACTTCGACGCGGGCGGCGTGCACGTAGTGCTCGACGACCTCGTCTCCGAACACCTCCCGGGCGAGGGCCGACCGCTCGAAGAGGTCGGCCGCTTCGCGCAGGGTGGTCGGCACGCGTTCGATGTCGCTCGCGTACGCATTGCCCGCGAGCGGCTCGCCGAGCTCGAGTTCGCGCTCGATGCCGGCGAGGCCCGCCGCGAGCATGCCTGCCACGGCGAGGTACTGGTTGACGTCGCCGCCCGGCACCCGGTTCTCGACGCGCATGCCGTGCCCGCGGCCGACCACGCGCAGGGCGCACGTGCGGTTGTCGTGCCCCCAGGCCACGGCGGTCGGGGCGAAGCTGCCCTCGACGAAGCGCTTGTAGGAGTTGATGTTGGGCGCGTAGAGCAGCGTGAACTCGCGCATCGCCGCGAGCTGGCCGGCGATGAAGCGCCGGAACATCTGCGACATGCCGTCGGGAGCCCCGGGATCCGCGAACACGGGATCGCCCGCCGTGCTGCGCAGGCTCGCGTGCACGTGGCAGCTGTTGCCCTCGCGCTCGTTGAACTTCGCCATGAACGTGATGCTCTTGCCGTGCGCGTCGGCGATCTCCTTCGAGCCGCTCTTGTAGATCGAGTGGTTGTCGCAGGTGGGCACCGCGTGGGCGTAGCGGAAGGCGATCTCCTGCTGCCCGAGGTTGCACTCGCCCTTCACGCCCTCGCAGTACATGCCCGCGGCGTCCATCGAGTTGCGGATGTCGCGCAGCAGCGGCTCGAGGCGCGTGGAGGCCTGCAGTGCGTAGTCGGTGTTGTAGTCGGTCGACGGGGTGAGGTCGCGGTAGCCGCTCCGCCACGCCGAGCGGTAGTCGTCGTCGAACACGAGGAACTCGAGCTCGGTGCCGACGTAGGGCACGAGGTCGTGCTCCGCCAGCCGGTCGACCTGGCGCTGCAGGATCGCGCGCGGCGAGACCGGGATCGGCGTGTGGTCGCCCGCGGTCGTGAGGTCGGCGATGACGAGCGCGGTGCCCGGCAGCCACGGGGTGCGGCGCAGGGTCGAGAGATCCGGGATCATCGCCATGTCGCCGTAGCCGCTCTCCCAGCTGGTGAGCGCGTAGCCGTCGACCGTGTTGAGCTCCACATCGACCGCGAGCAGGTAGTTGCAGCACTCGGCCCCGTGCGCCATGACGTCCTCGAGGAACAGCCGGGCGGAGACCCGCTTGCCCACCAGCCGGCCCTGCATGTCGGTGAAGGCGACGATGACGGTGTCGATCTCGCCGCTCGCCACCGCCTCGCGCAGTTGCTCGGGGGTCAGGTTTCCGCTCGCTGGGGACATACAGTGCTCCTCCTCGGCTCTGAGGGTGTCGCGTTCACGTGGTTTTTCGCGTTTATGGTCTGAACAAAGACCTTAGCGGTGATTCTCGCTCTGGCAAATCCTGCTCGTGAGTGTTCTCCACGTATGGACTCGATGGGAAAAGAATTTTCAAAAGGTAGTTGATTCGACCATTGAATTCACTATAGTCGGTTGACGTACGCCGCGTCATCGGGCGCGCTCGCAGCGGACCACTGCGATTCACGACGAAGTGAGGGAGGCCGGAATGGCCAAGGACACGCTGAAGGTCTCGGGAGTCACCTACACGACTGCCGAGTCGGGATATTTCGAGAAGCGGAAGCTCAAGCGCTCCGCCGGGATCTGGGGCCTGTGGGGCCTCGCCGTCGGCGCGGTGATCTCGGGCAACTTCTCGGGCTGGAACTTCGGAATCGATGCCGCGGGCTTCGGCGGCATGCTCATCGCCTTCGCGATCCTCGTCGTGATGTACTACGGCCTGGTCTTCTCGATCGGCGAGATGGCGGCGGCCATGCCGCACACCGGAGGCGCCTACTCCTTCGGCCGGGCGGCGATGGGTCCCTGGGGCGGATTCGTCACCGGCCTCGCCGAGACGATCGAGTACGTCGCGACCACAGCGGTCATCGTCTACTTCTCGGCCGCCTACGCGAACGGCGTCACCGAGGCGCTCATGGGCTTCACACTGCCCAACTGGCTGTGGTGGGTGATCCTCTACGCGGCCTTCGTCGGCCTGAACACCGCCGGCGCGGCCATCTCGCTGAAGTTCGCCATCATCGTGTCGGTGATCTCCATCGGAGTGCTCGTGCTCTTCGGCATCATGGCGCTCGTGAGCGGTGCGGCCGACTGGGGCAGCCTCTTCGACATCGCGCCGGACCCGGGCCAGACGGCCTTCCTGCCGCACGGCGTGCTGCCGATCCTCTTCGCCCTGCCCTTCGCCATGTGGCTCTTCCTCGGGATCGAGGAGCTGCCGCTCGCCGCCGAGGAATCGCACGATCCGGTGCGCGACATCCCCCGCGCCGGCGTCTGGGCGCGCGGCACCCTCATCTTCACGGGTCTGCTCGTGCTCTTCCTGAACACCGCGGTGCTGGGCGCCGAGGCGACGGGCGTGGCCGGCGAGCCGCTGCTCGACGGCTTCCGGGTGATCGTCGGCGAGGATCTCGCCTGGGTGGCCGGGGTGCTCGCCCTCTTCGCCCTCTTCGGCCTGCTCGCCTCGCTGCAGGGCATCATGTTCGCCTACGGCCGCAACATGTACTCGCTGTCGCGCGCCGGCTACTACCCGAAGTTCCTCTCGCTCACCGGCCGGCGCCAGACGCCGTGGGTCGCGCTCCTCGCGGGCGCGCTCATCGGATTCGCCGCGCTGCTGGTCGTCGACGCGACGGGCGGCGACGGCGGCGTCGCGGGTGCGGTCGTGCTGAACATCGCGGTCTGGGGCGCCGTGCTCGCCTACTTCATGCAGATGATCTCCTTCCTGATCCTGCGCAAGAAGTACCCCGACGCGAAGCGCCCGTACCGCAGCCCCTGGGGCCGATTCGGCGCCATCGCGGCCGCCCTGATCTCGGCCCTCATCTTCCTCGGCTTCCTGCTGAACGAGACCTTCCGCCCGGCGATCGTGGCGATCGTGATCGTCTACGTCGTCGCGCTGCTCGTGTTCGGCTTCTACGGCAGGCACCATCTCATCCTGTCTCCGGAGGAGGAGTACGCGGTCTCCGGCGGCCTGCACGGCGACCCGGAGCGCGAGGGCTACGGCGGCCGGGTCGAGGAGGATCTCCTCGCGATGGACGGCGTCGACGAGCCGAAGCAGTAGCGGCGCGCCCGCTCGAGCGGCGGCTCTCCGCCCGCCGCTCGAACGGGCTCGACGGCGCACGCGAGCCCCGGCTTCTCATGCCTGATCCCCAGCGCCCCGCGCCGCCGCCGGCGGTAGAATCGCCAGGCATGGGGCAACGCTTCTTCGTCGAAGTCGACGCGGATGGGAACGTGGTCTCCGTCGAGGACGGGGATCTCTCCGAGCTGCCCGTCGATCTCCTGCCGCTGCTCGGCCGCTTCGCGGTGCAGCGGGTGCTCGAATCGGGGTTCATCTGGGCCCCGGAGGGCCGGCCCCGGGCCTGCCAGGTGCAGGTGGCCCCGGCCGGATCCGACGACCCGGCCCGGGCCAGCGTGTACGTCTCCGGCGAGTGGCTCGAGGAGATGCCCTTCACGCTCACCTTTCGCGAACTCGACGTCCTGACCCTGATCGCGCTCGGGCTGTCGAGCAACCTGATCGCCGAACGCCTGAGCCTGTCGCCGCGCACCGTCACCACGCACATCGATCGGATCCTTCGGAAGATGGGTGCGACGAGCCGCACGGCAGCGGGGGTCATGGCAGTGGACCAGGGGATCGTACGGGTGCCGCTTCCCGCCGGAGTCGAGGAGGAATCCGAAGTGCTCCGGCTCGGCCGGACGATGCGCGGCACGACCACCCGTGGCGACGGCGCCCGCCGCATCGTGCGGAGACCGCTGCTCATCGGCGCGGCGTATCCGCTCCGCGGCGCCGCCGTCGCCGACGGGATCGAGATGGTCCGGGCCAGCCAGCTGGCGGTCGAGGAGCTGAACGCGCGCGGGGGGATCGACGGTCGCGAGGTCGGCCTCGAGATCGTGGGGATCGACCTGTTCGACGGGGACCAGGTGCGCACCGCGTTCGAGGAACTCGTCGCGAGGCAGGTCGACGTCGTGACCTCCGGCTATCTCGCCCGACAGGACGTCGCGCACGAGGTGGTGGCCGATGCGCGCATCCCCTACCTGCACGCCGCGACGCTCGACGTGATGACGCAGCGCGTGCGCGAGGACTCGTCGCGCTACGGGCGGATCTTCCAGGTGTGCCCGAGCGATTCGAACTACGCGCCCCGCTTCGTGGAGATGATGACCCAGCTGCGGGATCGGGGGGAGTGGCGGCCGACGTCGTGCCGGCTCGTGATCATGCAGGGGGGCTGGGCGCAGACGGATCTGGGGATCGACCGGGCCGCGCAGATCGCGGAGCGCTCCGGCTGGGACCTCGAACTCGTCCGCGTCAACACCGTGGGCGACTCCGGATGGCGCGAGTGCGCGCGAGCCGCCGGCTCCTCCGCGCCCGCGGCGATCATGATCGGGAGCTATCTGGTCGACGACACGACCGCTTTCCTCGAGAGCTTCCTCGCGCATCCGAGCGACTCCCTGCTCTACTCGCTCTACTCTCCGAGCGTGCCCGAGTTCCGCGAGCGGATGGCGGAGGCCGCCGACGGGCTGCTGTGGGCGACCGTCACGGGAACCTACTCCGACTCCCACGCCCGGGCATTCGCGACGCGCTTCCGCAACCGCTTCGGCGTCAATCCGGGACGATCCCACGCCGGTATCGCCTACGACCGGGTCGCGCTCATCGCCCACGCCTGGCAGTACGCCGCGAACCCGCGCGACGCGTCCCAGGTCACGGAGGAGCTGCGCCGGGTGATCTACCGAGGGGTGAACGGGGTGTACCACTTCGGCGATCGCTCGCAGGCCGCTCAGAGCTATGCGGGCAGCGGCGGGGATCCGTCGCTCGCGCAGGCGCACCTGGTGTTCCAGATCCAGGGCGGCCGGCAGCGCATCCTCGACCCCGCGCCCTACTCGGACGGCAGCTTCATGCTCCCGCCGTGGTTCATCGGAGGCTGAGACTCCACTCCGTTACGCGACCGTGACCGTCGCGTACGCATTCTTGCCGATCCGCGATCCGTCCCGCGCTCCGTAGCGTGAGCGGTGTTCTCCAACGGCTGCAGAACACAGGACGGAGTGGACCGGATGAACGGCAGACTGCAGGGCAAGATCGCGATCGTCACGGGTGCCTCGCGAGGCATCGGCGAGGGGATCGCGCGAGCCATGGTCCAGGCCGGGGCGACCGTCATCGCGTGCGACGTCCTCCCGTTCGAGGCGGACGGCGCGGCCGCGGCCGAGCAGCTCGACGTCGTCGACGAGCGCGCCTGGCAGCGTCTCGTCGCCCGGGTGACCGACCGTTTCGGCGCGCCGCAGGTGCTCGTCAACAACGCGGGGGTCACGGGGCCCGATCCGATCGATCGGGTGAGCCTCGCGGAGTGGGAGCGCATCGTGGGCGTCGACCAGACCGGTGTCTTCCTGGGCATGAAGGCGGTGATTCCGGGCATGATCGCGAGCGGCGGCGGTGCCATCGTCAACGTCTCCTCGATCTGCGGCGCCGCGGCCGTTCCCGGCATCGCGCCCTATCACGCGGCGAAGGCCGCGGTGCTGACCCTGACCAAGAACGCCGCGGTGACCTACGCGCCCGACGGCATCCGGGCGAACGCGATCCTGCCGGGGTGGATCGCCACACCCATGACGGCCGGGCAGAACGACGCGGTGAACCGGGTGTTCCTCGACGCGACCCCGCTTCGCCGGCCCGGAACACCGGCGGATGTCGCCGGCGCTGCCGTGTTCCTCGCCTCGGACGAGGCGGGCTTCGTGACCGGCGTCGATCTCCCGGTCGACGGCGGATATCTGGCTCGCTGAGCCCCGAGAGGAAGCAGGACCATGCAGAGACTGGACGGAAAGATCGCGATCGTCACCGGTGCCGCGATGGGGATCGGCGCCGAGGTGGCGCGCCTCTTCGCCGACGAGGGCGCCTGGGTGATCGCGGCCGACATCGCCGAGTTCGCCGTCCCCGCTCCGACCCGGGTCGAGCAGCGCGTGCTCGACGTCGGCAGCGAGGACAGCTGGGCGGAGCTCGTGTCCGGGACGCTCGCCGCCTACGGACGGATCGACGTGCTCGTCAACGCCGCCGGCATCATCGGCTACGAGGCGATCCACGAACTCGATCTCGCGGAGTGGGAGCGCATCCTCCGCGTCGACCAGACCGGCGTCTTCCTGGGGATGCGCGAGGTCATCCCGGCGATGCGCGAGCGCGGCCGCGGATCGATCATCAACTTCTCGTCGGACTGGGGCGTCGTCGGAGGCGTCGGCGTCGCGGCCTACAACGCGGCGAAGGGCGCCGTGCGCGGTATGTCCCGCAACGCCGCCGTGACCTACGCCCGGGACGGCATCCGGGTGAACGCGATGATCCCGGGCTGGATCCGCACTCCTCTGACCGATCGGCAGCCGGCCGACGCCAACGAGCGCGTCATCGGGGCGACTCCGATGGGCCGGGGAGGAGACCCGGCCGACATCGCCTGCGGATGCCTCTTCCTGGCGTCCGATGAGTCCCGTTTCGTCACGGGCACGGACTTCGTCGTCGACGGCGGCTTCCTCGCCGCGTGATCCGCCTCATCGCCCCGATCCACCGATCCCCTTCGACGACCCCCTTCATCGACCCACCAATGATTGGAGCACACCCATGACCCTGCACCTCCCCGAGGGAAAGACTCTCGCGGTCAACATCGGCGCCGACTTCGACGCGCACAGCGTGTGGATGGGCACGTTCGGACTGTCGAGCCCCAGCTATCTGTCGCGCGGCGAGTTCTGCGCGGAGGTCGGCGTGCCCCGCCTGCTCGATCTGTTCGAGAGGTACGGGGTCCAGGCCACCTGGTGCACCCCGGCGCACACCATGATCACCTTCCCCGAGCGCTTCCGCTCGATCGTCGACGCCGGGCACGAGATCGCCGCGCACGGGTGCTGGCACGAGCCCGTTCCCAAGCTCGACGCCGACGAGGAGCGCCGGTTGATGGAGGAGACGCTGCGACTGCACGAGAAGCACGTGGGGCGGCGTCCGCGCGGCTACCGCTCGCCCGCGTGGGACTTCACCGAATCGACCCTCGGCCTGCTCGAGGAGTTCGGCTTCGAGTGGGATTCCTCGCTCATGGGCCGGGATTTCGAGCCCTACCACCCGCGTCCCGTCTCGGTGGGCTGGGAGGAGGGGAGCACCTTCGGGGATCCCAGCCCCATCCTGGAGTTCCCGGTGTCCTGGTTCCTCGACGACTTCCCCGCCGCCGAGTACATCCCCGGCGTGAACCAGGGCCTCGGCTCGAGTGAGGCCATGTTCCAGCGCTTCAAGGACCATTTCGACTACGCGTACAAGCACGTGCAGGGCGGGGTGCTCACGATCACCGTGCATCCGCAGACCATCGCGCGTGCGCACAACCTCATCGGATTCGAGAAGTTCATCGACTACATGGCCTCGTTCCCCGGGACCTGGTTCGCGGGCCTGAGCGACATCTACGACACCTGGTCCGAGAACTGACCGCCTTCCCGTTCCATCCCCGAGCGACGATTCAAAGGAGAATCACATGAAAACGCGCAGACCCCTCATCCCCGTCATCCTGGCGGGCGCCCTGCTCCTGGCCGGCTGTTCGAGCCCCAGCCAGAACGCCGCGGAGAACCGGCAGAGCACCGACGGCCAGCCTCAGCCCACCGTCGAGTCGGTCGACGAGCTGAAGGTCGCCTACTTCTCCGCGGGCAGCAGCAACCAGTATCTGCAGGCGGCGATCGACGAGGCGAAGAGCTACGCTGGCGAGCGGGGCTTCGCGCTCGACGTCTTCGACGGCGAATTCGACGCGCAAGTCCAGTTCGACCAGATGCAGACGGCCCTCACGAGCGGCAAGTACAACGCCTTCGCGGTGGAGCCGAACGACGGCAATCTCGTCTGCAACCTCCTCACGCAGGACGCTCCTGCGGCGGGGGTGATGGTCGCGGTCTTCAACCTGCCGATCTGCGGCCGGGCCACCAACCTCGGAGAGGAGACCTGGGAACCCGGAACGGTCAACTACGTCGGCGGTCAGACGCTCGACGTCTACGAGGCCTGGGTGGATCAGGGGAAGCAGGAGTACCCCGACGGGGCGAAGATCGCACTCATCTCGGGGCCGGACCTCAACGCCAACTCCATCGCCTTCTTCCAGGCGGCCGAGGCGTTCGCGGAGGGGCCGTGGGAGGTCGTGGCTCAGCAGACCACCGACTACACCACGCCGCAGGCCTTCCAAGCCGCGCAGACCATCATGCAGGCGAACCCGGAACTCGACGTGATCATGTCGAACTTCTCCGGGATGACCCGGGGAGTGCTGCAGGCGACGGCCGGCTCCGAGGTGGCGGTGTTCGACTTCGGGGGCGATCAGTGGGCGCTCGACAACGTCGAGAGCGGATCCCTCGCGTCGACGATCATGATGCTTCCCCGGCAGGAGACGAGGTATGCGCTGCAGGGCCTCGTCGAACTCGTGGAGGGCGAGAGCACGCCGAAGTTCGTGAACCTCGCCGCGCTCGACTCCCTCCCGGGCGGCTCGCCGTTCGTCTACCCCGACAACGTGGACGAGTACGAGGCGGAGTACTAGCAGGCCCGGCGGGGCGCGGGCCGGTTCCCGCGCCCCGCCGCCGACCCACGACTGAGGAGTGGCAGTGAGCAGAGATACCGAATACGCCATCGTCTGCGAGGGCGTCTCGAAGAAGTTCTCCGGGAAGTACGCGGTGCACCGGGCCGATCTGCGGGTCGTTCCCGGATCCGTCCACGCGCTCGTCGGCGAGAACGGAGCGGGCAAGTCGACCCTGCTCGGGATGATCTCGGGCCGTCTGGCGAACGACGAGGGGCGCGTGCTGGTCTTCGGCGACGGGCTCCGCGCCGCCAGCCCGAGGGACTCCCGGCATCACGGTCTCGCGGTCGTCTACCAGGAGCTCACGATGGTGCCCGGCCTGAGCGCCGCGCAGAACGTCTTCCTCGGGCAGCTGAGATCGACCGCCGGCTTCGCCGACGACCGATCGATGCGCGAGCGCTTCGTCGAGCTCTGCGAGGAGTTCGAGGTGAGGATCGATCCCGAGGCACTCGCGCGGGACCTGTCGATCTCACAGCAGCAGATCGTCGAGATCATGCGCGGCGTGCAGGCGAACGGCCGGATCCTGATGCTCGACGAGCCGTCGGCCGCCCTCGCCGAATCGGAGCGCGAGGTGCTCTACCGGGTGCTCTCGAAGCTGCGCGCCAAGGGGACGACGATCGTCTTCGTGAGCCACAACCTCGACGAGGTGCTGGCTCTGAGCGATCACATCACCGTGATGCGCGACAGCGAGGTCGTGCGCTCCGCGCCCCGCGACGAGTGGACCAAGCAGACCATCGTCCGATCCATGGTCGGCAAGGACGCCGTGATCGAACGACGGGCGCGGGAGTACCCGCTCGGCGACACGGAGGTGGAGATCGCGCACCTCGATCTTCCGGGCGGGCTGCACGACATCAGCATCAGTGCGAGACGGGGCGAGATCATCGGGCTCTGGGGCCTCGTCGGCTCGGGGCGCACCACCCTCTTCCGCTCCCTGTTCGGGCTCATCCCCCGGGCGAGGGCGACCCTCCGCATCCGCGGCCGGGAGCGCCCGCTCCCGCGCTCGGCGAGGGAGGCGATCGCCGCGGGGATCGTGATGGTCCCCGAGAGCCGGAAGGCCGCGCTGGTGATGGGCATGGACAGCGTGTCCAACTACTGGCTCGGGCGACGGGCTCCCGGCCGGTTCTTCACCGCGCCGAAGCGCGAGGAGCCGGACGCGAAGCGGGTCTCGGAGTTCTTCGGCTTCAACGCGCGGCGACTCCGGGATCCCGTGCGCAATCTGTCGGGCGGCAACCAGCAGAAGGTGCTGCTGGCCAAGTGGGCCGGGCGCGATCCCAGCCTCTTCCTCATCGACGAGCCCACGCGCGGCATCGATGTCGGGGCCAAGGTCGAAGTGCTCGACTCGCTGCGGGAACTGGCCGCCGAGGGCGCGACGATCATCGTCACCTCCTCGGAGCTCGAGGAGGTGCTCGCCGTCTGCGACCGCCTGCTCGTGCTCGCGCACGGTCGTGTGGTGCACGAACTCGACATGGCCGACGGCGACACCTCGGTCGAGGAGATCCTGAAATTCGGATTCGGAGAAAGCGAAGAAGCAGCATGAACGACGTCACCACCGCCCCCGCGAACGGCGGGGCCGCCCCGAGGGTCTCCGACGGAGTCGGTTCCGGCAACCGGAGCCTCGGGCACTTCGCATCGAAGTACGCGATGCTCGGCGTGCTGATCGTGCTGATCATCATCGCCACAGCGCTCTACCCGGGGTTCCTGAACCCCGCCAACATCGGCAACATCCTCACGCAGAACGCCGCGGTGGGCCTGATCGCCATCGGGATGACCTTCGTCATCATCAGCGGCGGCTTCGACCTCTCGATGGGCGCCACCTACGCGCTGGGGGCGACCCTCTTCGCGGGCCTGACGCTGCAGACCGGCTCGGTGTTCGTGGCGGGCATCGGCGCGCTCGCGGCCGGACTGTTCGTCGGGCTCGTGAACGGGCTGATCATCTCCCGGTTGAGCGTGAACCCGTTCGTCGCGACCCTGGGCACCTCGTCGGTGATCAGCGGAGTCGCCTACATCTACTCCAGCTCGTCTCCGTTCATCGTGAACGACAACCCCGCCTTCCAGGACCTCGCGCTGACGCGCATCGCGGGTGCGGTGCTGCCGATCTGGATCCTGGTCATCGCGTTCGTGCTCGCGGCGGTGCTGCTCGCGAAGACCACCTTCGGGCGCAACATCTACGCGGTGGGCGGCAACTACGAGGCGGCCTGGTTGACGGGCCTGCGGGTGAAGGGCCTCAACAGCAGCGTGTACGTCTTCACCGGTGCGCTCGCCGCGCTGGCGGGCATGATGGACGCCTCGCGTCTCGGCGTCGGGCAGGCCGACGTCGGCGCTTCGATGGCGCTCGACGCGATCGCCATCGTGGTCGTCGGCGGCACGTCCCTCCTCGGGGGCGAGGGCGCCATCTGGCGCTCCGCGGTGGGGCTGCTGATCCTCGCCACCCTCACCAACGTCTTCTACAGCCTGAACGTCTCGCAGCACTGGCAGCTCATCGCGAAGGGCGTCATCGTGGTGGCGGCCGTCGCGGTGGACGCCGTGATGCGGGCGCGGAAGCGGGGGTGACCCGATGGGGGAGAAGCAGCGGGCGCGCTCGGCGCCGATGCGGTTCGAGGTGCCGGCGCTCGCCGAGCGCGTCGAGATCAAGGTCGACGCGTGGGGCGTCCCGCACATCTACGCCGGGAGCCGCGCCGACGCCTTCGTCGCGCAGGGCTTCAACGCCGCGCGGGACCGGCTCTTCCAGATCGACCTGTGGCGGCGCCGGGGGCTCGGCCTGCTCTCCGAGGTCCTGGGCGACGCGTACGTCGAGCAGGATCGAGCGAACCGGCTGCTGCTCTACCGCGGGGACATGACGGCGGAGTGGGACGCCTACGGGCCCGGGGTGCGCGAGGCCGTCGAGGCCTTCGCCTCGGGAATCAACGCCTACGTGCGGTGGACGCGCGAGGATCCCGAGCGGCTCCCTCCCGAGTTCGGCCTCTACGGGTACGAGCCCGCCCTCTGGGACGCCGCCGATGCGGTGAGGTTCCGCACCCACGGGCTGTTCTACAACGTCGAGCAGGAGGTCGCCAGGGCTCGTACCGTGCGCCTCGCCGGCGTCGAGGCCGATTCCCTCCGTCAGGCGAGAGAGCCCGCCGATCCGCTGAACGTTCCGGAGGGCGTCGACTGGAGCCTCATCGACGACGAGGTGCTGCGCGGCTATCGACTCGCCTTCGCCCCGGTCGCGTTCGAGGGACGACCGGATCCCGCCTCCGCGCTCGAGTCGGTCAGCGGCAGCAACAACTGGGTCGTGGCGGGATCGCGGACGTCGACCGGCCGTCCGGTCCTGGCGAACGATCCGCACCGCGCGGTCACCCTGCCCTCCCTGCGGTATGTCGCCCACCTTGTGGCCCCCGATCTGAACGTCATCGGGGCGGGGGAGCCGGGTCTGCCCGGAATCTCGATCGGGCACAACGAGAGGGTGGCCTTCGGACTCACGATCTGGCCGGCCGACGTCGAAGACCTCTACGTCTACCGACTCGACCCGGAGAACCCCGAGCGCTACCGGGGTGCGAGCGGATGGCGGGAGTTCGAGCGCGTCGAGGATTCGATCCCCGTGCGCGGGGGCGGTCCCCGCACCGCGGAACTGCGCTACGCCGAGCACGGCCCCGTGATCCACCACGATGCGGAGGCGGGAGTGGCCGTCGCGCTGCGCGCCGTGTGGCTCGAACCCGGGATGGCCCCGTATCTGGCGAGCATCGGCTACAACGACGCCGGGGACGCCGACGAGTTCCTGGCGGCCCTCGATCGCTGGGGCGCACCCGCGGTGAACCAGGTCTACGCGACGATCGACGGCGACTGGGGCTGGCAGGTCGCCGCGCGCATCCCGCGCCGCCGCGGCGGGGACGGGAGCATGCCCGTCTCCGGCGAGGGCGGCGCCGACTGGGACGGATTCGCGACCGCGCGGGATCTGCCATCGGAGCGACGACCGGAGCGCGGATGGATCGCGACCGCGAACGAGGAGAACCTGCCGGACGGCTGGGACAACCGTGCGCTCACGGCGACCTACGACTGGTACTCGGGAGCACGCGCGCAGCGCTTGCGGGAGTGGCTCGGCGGGGATGCCCGCGTGTCGGTCGAGAGCTCCGCGCGCATGCAGATGGACGAGAGCAGCCCCCACGCCCGGGAGCTGATCGCGGCGTGCTCGGAGTTCCGCCCGCAGGATCCGGCCATCGCCGAGGAGTTCGATCGCCTGACGGCCTGGGACGGCGTGGAGGAGGCGGGATCCCGCGCGGCGCTCGTCTTCGAGATCTGGGTGCGACGGCACCTCCGGCCCCGTCTGATCGGCGAGCGGCTCGGAGCGCACGGACTCTCGGGCGCCTCCCTCGAGGAGGCCACCGGCCTGCTCCTGACCGACGAATCCTTCGGCGGCGACCTGCGCGGCGAGCTGCGGCTCGCCCGCTGGATGGGGCCCGCGCTCGGTCCCGATGCCTGCCGCAGCCTCGTGGAGGAGACCCTCCGCGCCGCTCGCGCGGACATCGAGCGTCTGCTCGGACCCGAGCGCGAGCAGGACTGGTCCTGGGGGCGGCTGCATCACTCCGCCGTCGTGCATCCGGCCTTCGAAGCCCGTCGCGCGGAGGTCGACGCCTCATGGGCGGGGATGGGGCCGATTCCTCGCGGGGGCAGCGGGGACACGGTCGGTATGGCGGGTTACGACGCGGCATTCAGGCAGTCGATCGGGTCCACGTTCCGCATGGTGCTCGATGTCGGGGACTGGGACCGGAGCCTGGCGATGAACAGTCCGGGTCAGTCGGGAGACCCGCGCTCTCCCCACTACGGCGACCTGTTCGCCCCGTGGGCTCGCGGCGGCACGTTCCCCCTGGCGTTCTCGGCCGAGGCCGTGGACCGCCATACGGTCCAGGTCATCCGGCTCGAGCCCGCCGGGGGCGGACCGCGCCCCACCGGCCACGGCGGCGACGAGCCGAAGCCGTAGCGGAGCGCTCGGCCGGCGGGAGCGGTGGTGCCCCCGGCCGGAGCGCCCCGCCCGGCCGCCGAAAGACCGGCCCGCCCGAAGACGCCGAGGCCTGGTAAGCTGGGCGCACTCTTGAATATCGGCCATCAAGCTGTGGCGGGAGAGCTCGGGATCGTGCGACCGCGACCCGGCGCCGTAGGAGCAAACCCTCCCCGGGAATCTCTCAGGCCCCCGTACCGCTGCAGCGCGGCAACTCTGGAAAGCAGCGCGGACCCCGCGGGTCCGCCGCTCACCGACGGTGCAAGGGCGCCCCGCGTGCGACAAGCGGAGCGCCTGAATCTCTCAGGTTCCGTAACAGAGCGGGGAGGATCCCACGTCAATACCCGCGCCCGCGCGGTCACCCCACGGAGATCCTCTTGACCATTGCCCCGAACGCAGCCGTATTCGCCGACCGACACATCGGCGTGACCGCGAGCGCCGACATCGAGCGGATGCTGTCGCAGCTCGGCTTCCCCAGCCTCGACGCGCTCGTGGACACCGCGGTGCCGGCCGACATCCGCAGCGACCGTCCGCTCGACCTCCCGGCTCCGCTCTCCGAGGAGGGGGTGCTCGCCCGGCTCCGCGAGATCGCCGGCCGCAACGTGCTGAAGACGCAGATGATCGGCCAGGGCTTCTACGGCACGATCACACCCCCGATCGTGCTGCGCAAGGTGCTCGAGAACCCCGCCTGGTACACCGCGTACACGCCCTATCAACCCGAGATCTCCCAGGGGCGGCTCGAAGCGCTGCTGAACTTCCAGACGATGGTCTCCGACCTCACCGCGCTGCCGATCGCCAACGCGTCGCTGCTCGACGAGTCGTCGGCCGCGGCCGAGGCCGTGCTGCTCATGCGCCGCGCGAACCGCGCCAAGGGATCGGCGAAGACCGTCGTCGACGCCAACCTGTTCCCGCAGACCATCTCGGTGATCCGCGGCCGCGCCGAGGCGCTCGGCTTCGAGGTCGAGGTCGCGGATCTCTCGCAGGGGCTGCCCGAGGGCGACATGTCGGGCATCGTGCTGCAGCAGCCCGGCAGCGACGGGGCGGTCGTGGATCACGCCGCCATCATCGCCGCGGCGCAGGATCGGGGGGCCATGGTCACGGTCGTCGCCGATCTGCTCGCGCTCGCGCTCATCACGCCTCCCGGAGAGCAGGGCGCCGATATCGCCGTGGGCAACACCCAGCGCTTCGGGGTGCCGCTCTTCTTCGGCGGCCCGCACGCGGCCTACATGGCGATCCGCGCTGGCCTCGAGCGCTCGATGCCGGGGCGTCTCGTCGGCGTCTCCAAGGACGACGCGGGCACCCCCGCGTACCGTCTCGCGCTGCAGACCCGCGAGCAGCACATCCGCCGTGAGAAGGCCACGAGCAACATCTGCACCGCGCAGGCGCTGCTCGCGATCACCGCGTCGATGTTCGCCGTCTACCACGGGCCCGCCGGGATCAAGGCGATCGCCGAGCGCACCCACGCCCGCGCGCGCACCCTCGCCGCCGCGCTCGCCGGTGCGGGCATCGAGCTCGCCCGCACCGAGTTCTTCGACACGATCGTGGCGAAGGTGCCCGGCCGCGCTGAGCGGGTGATCGCCGACGCCGAGGTGGCGGGTATCAACCTGCGCCGCATCGACGCCGACACCGTCGGCGTCTCCACCGACGAGACCACCACGGCCGAGATCATCGAGACCCTCGCCGGGGTGTTCGGGGCGCCGGTCGCCGAGACGGTCGCGGAGGGCGACTACGGCTTCGCCCCCGAGCTCGTGCGCGAAAGCGACTACCTCACGCACCCGATCTTCAACTCGGTGCGCTCCGAGACCCAGATGCTGCGCTACCTGCGCCGCCTCTCGGGCCGCGACCTCGCGCTCGACCGCACCATGATCCCGCTCGGCTCCTGCACGATGAAGCTCAACTCGACCGCCGAGATGGAGTCCATCTCCTGGCCCGAGTTCGCCGGGATCCACCCCTACGCGCCCGACCACCAGAGCGCCGGCTGGCGCGAACTCATCACCGATCTCGAGGACCGCCTCGTCGAGATCACCGGCTATGCGGGCGTCTCCCTGCAGCCCAACGCGGGATCGCAGGGGGAGTACGCCGGCCTGCTCGCCATCCGCGGCTATCACCTCGCGAACGGCGACGCGCAGCGCGACGTCTGCCTCATCCCCGCATCGGCGCACGGCACCAACGCCGCATCGGCCGTGCTGGCGGGCATGAAGGTCGTCGTGGTGCAGAACACCGAGACCGGCACGATCGACCTCGACGACCTCGACGCGAAGATCGCCGAGCACCGCGACGCGCTCGCCGCCATCATGATCACCTACCCGTCGACGTACGGCCTGTACGACGTCGACGTGCGCGAGGTCTGCGAGAGGATCCACGCGGCCGGCGGGCAGGTGTACATCGACGGCGCCAACATGAACGCCCTCGTGGGCCTGGCGAAGCCGGGCGAGTTCGGCGGCGACGTGTCGCACCTCAACCTGCACAAGACCTTCGCGATCCCGCACGGGGGCGGCGGCCCCGGCGTGGGGCCGGTGGCGGTCGCCGAGCACCTGCTGCCGTACCTGCCGGGCGACCCCACGGGCGGGTACACGGTGCGCGACGGGATCCCCGTGGTCGCGACCCTCTTCGGCTCCGCCGGCGTGCTGCCGATCTCGTGGGCCTACATCGCGATGCTCGGCTCCGAGGGGCTCACCCGGGCCACCAAGCACGCGCTGCTGGGCGCCAACTACATCGCCTCGCGGCTGCGGGATCACTTCCCGGTGCTGTTCACGGGAGAGAGCGGGCTCGTCGCGCACGAGTGCATCCTCGACCTGCGCGAGCTCACCGCGAAGACCGGCGTCACCGCCGAGGACGTGGCGAAGCGCCTCATCGACTTCGGCTTCCACGCACCGACCCTCGCATTCCCCGTGGCGGGCACGCTCATGGTCGAGCCGACCGAGTCGGAGGATCTCGGGGAGCTCGAGCGCTTCATCGAGGCGATGGTCACGATCCGCCGCGAGATCGATCAGGTCGCCGCGGGCGACTTCCCGCTCGAGGACTCCCCGCTGCGCCGCGCCCCGCACACCGCTGCAGCGGTCGTGTCGAGCGGCTGGGACCGGCCCTACCCGGTCGAGCAGGCCGCCTTCCCGGTCGCCTCGCTGCGCGTCGACAAGTACTTCCCTCCGGTGGGCCGCATCGACGGCGCGCACGGCGACCGCAACCTGATCTGCTCCTGCCCGGCCCCCGAGGCCTTCGAATAGGCCGTCATTCTGCGCGCAGTCGCAGAATCCACCCACCGCATTGAGATCCTGCGACTCGCTCCGGCAGGATGACGAAAGGACACCGATGACCGCACCGAAGCGCACCGCGCTGTACGAGGAGCACGCCGAGCTCGGCGCCTCCTTCACCGACTTCGGCGGCTGGGACATGCCGCTGAAGTACGGCTCCGAGCTGGCCGAGCACCGCGCCGTGCGGGAGGCCGCGGGCCTCTTCGACCTCTCCCACATGGGCGAGGTGTGGGTCTCCGGACCCGACGCCGCGATCTTCCTCAACACCGCTCTCGTGGGCAACCTCGCCGCGGTCGAGGCGGGCAGGGCCAAGTACTCGCTCATCTGCAACGCGGACGGAGGGATCATCGACGACCTCATCGTCTACCGCGTGGCCGGCACGAGGTACCTGGTGGTGCCGAACGCGGGCAACGCCGAGACGGTCGCGGGGCTGCTCGCGGAGCGCGCCGCGGGCTTCGACGTCGAGGTCGCGGACGCCTCGGCCGAGACGAGCCTCGTCGCGGTGCAGGGGCCGGCGGCCGAGCGGATCCTGCTCGATGTGCTCGACGAGCAGCACCACGAGGCCGTGACCGGGCTGCGCTACTACGCGTGGACCGCCGTGACGGTCGAAGCGCCGGGCGCCGCAGCAGACGGCACTGCGTCGGTCGATGGCGACGGAGGAGCTATCGCCGCCGCGGTCAGCGGCGGCGCAGACGGCACTGCGTCGGTCGATGGCGACGGAGGAGCTATCGACATCCTCCTGGCGCGCACCGGGTACACGGGAGAGGGCGGCTTCGAGCTGTTCATCCCGAACGACCGCGCCGCCGAGCTCTGGAAGCTGCTTCTCCGAGCGGGCGAGCGGCACGGGCTGATCCCCGCGGGCCTCGCCTCGCGCGACTCGCTGCGCCTCGAGGCCGGTATGCCGCTCTACGGCAACGAGCTGAGCCTCGAGGTCACGGCCTTCGAGGCCGGCCTGGGCGCGGTCGTCTCGTTCAAGAAGGAGGAGCGCTTCGTGGGGCGCGATGCGCTGGAGGCGCGCCGCGAGGCGGGCCCGAGCATGCGCCTCGTCGGTCTCCAGGGCGCGGGCCGGCGCGCAGGCCGAGCCGGCTACTCGGTGCTCTCGGGCGGCGAGGTGGTGGGCCGGATCACGAGCGGCCAGCCCAGCCCCACCCTCGGCTACCCGGTCGCGATCGCCTACGTGGACCCCGCCTACGCCGAGCCGGGCACCGCACTCGAGGTCGACCTGCGCGGCAAGGCGGAGCCCTTCGAGGTGGTGGCCCTGCCCTTCTACCGGCGCGAGCAGTAGCGGCCTCCGTCCATCCTGATTCCGTCATCCTGCGGCCACGAAGGTGGCGCAGTGGCGCCACCGCCCTTCACGCACGATCGCGATGCGATGGTTTTCCAGTGAAGAGCGCACAGTACCCATCCCGAAGAACCGAGATCCTGCGACTTCGCGCAGGGTGACACCTCCAGATAGATAAAGGAATACACATCATGAGCAAGGTACAGACCGGACTGCGCTACTCGGCCGAGCACGAGTGGATCGACGGCGGCACCCCCGCGACGGTCGGCATCAGCGAGGTGGCGGCCGACGCCCTCGGCGAGATCGTCTACGTCGACCTGCCCGAGGTGGGCGCGAACATCACCGTGGGCCAGGTGGTCGGCGAGGTCGAGTCGACGAAGTCGGTGTCGGAGCTCTTCTCGCCCGTCGCCGGCGAGGTGGTCGAGGTCAACGAGACCGCCGTGGCCGACCCCGCGCTCATCAACTCGGACCCCTACGGCGAGGGCTGGCTGTTCCGCGTGGCCGTCTCCGAGGAGGGGCCGCTGCTGAGCGCCGAGCAGTACGCCGCCGACAACGGGGCCGAGATCTAGCCGCGCTGCGGGATCCGGATCCGGGAGCGAGGACCCGCCGTGGCCGTCAGCGTGTTCGACCTGTTCAAGGTCGGGATCGGGCCGTCGAGTTCGCACACGGTGGGTCCGATGCGCGCGGCCCGCAGCTTCGTCGAGCGGCTGCATCACGCTGAGCTGCTCGGTGCGGTGCGGGGGCTGCGGGTCGATCTCTACGGTTCGCTCGCGGCCACCGGCCGTGGGCACGGCACCTTCACCGCCGTGCTGCTGGGCCTCGAGGGCCACGATCCCGCGCACGTGCTGCCCGAGGAGGTGGATCGCGCGCTCGAGCGCATCGAATCCACCGGCCGGTTGCGCCTCGCGGCCGAGCTCGGTGTGCCGCCGGTCGAGTTGCCGTTCGGCGTGCCCGACATCGTGCTGCACCCGCTCACGGTGCTGCCGCGGCACACGAACGGCATGCGCTTCGCCGTGACCGGCGCGGGCGGCGACGCGATCGAGGAGCAGACGTACTTCTCGGTGGGCGGCGGGTTCATCCTGCGCGAGGGCGCCGAGCAGGAGGTGCAGGAGAAGCTCGACGCGGCCATCGCCGAGCGCCCCTACCCGTTCACGACCGCGGCCGAGCTGCTCGCGCACGCGCGTCGCTCGGGGCGGTCGATCGCCGGAGTGATGCTCGCCAACGAGCTCGCGACCCGCTCGGAGGGCGAGGTGCGGGACGGGCTGGCCCGCATCTGGGAGGTGATGGAGGCCTGCAAGGACTCCGCGCTGGTGCGCACGGGCGTGCTCCCGGGCGGGCTCGAGGTGCGGCGGCGCGCGCCCGAGTGGCACCGGCGGCTGAGCGAGCAGGATCCGGATCGGGATCCCCGCTACTGGCAGGAGTGGATCAACCTCGTGGCGCTGGCGGTCAACGAGGAGAACGCGTCGGGCGGCCGTGTGGTGACGGCGCCGACGAACGGGGCCGCCGGCATCATCCCGGCCGTGCTCTTCTACGCCACTCACTACCTGCCCGGCACGGGCGAGCGGTCGGCCGGGGAGCGGCAGCGCGTCGTCGCCGACTTCCTGCTGGCCGCCGCCGCGGTGGGGGTGCTCTACAAGGAGCAGGCGTCGATCTCGGGGGCCGAGGTGGGTTGCCAGGGAGAGGTGGGATCGGCGTCGTCGATGGCGGCGGCGGGTCTCGCGCAGGTGCTCGGCGGCACCCCGGAGCAGGTGGAGAACGCCGCCGAGATCGCGATGGAGCACAACCTCGGCCTCACCTGCGACCCCGTGGGCGGTCTCGTGCAGATCCCGTGCATCGAGCGCAATGCCATCGCGGCCTCCAAGGCCGTCAACGCCGCGAAGATGGCGCTCATGGGCGACGGCTCCCACCACGTCAGCCTGGACCAGGTCATCGCGACGATGCGGGAGACCGGGCGGGACATGAGCGACAAGTACAAGGAGACCGCCATGGGCGGGCTCGCCGTCAACGTCATCGAGTGCTGAGGAGTGCGCTCTCTCGCCCGCTCCCGGGACGCCTCGCGCTGATCCGGCATCGCCGAAAGAAGGATTTCGCGTCTTTCTCCGCCCAAACACACGAGTTTTTCGCCTTTCGAGAGGATCTGCGCAACCCGCGTCGGGGCGATAGGCCGACACCCGGGAGCGGCGAACCCGCGGGGCTCTACTATGAATCCATGAGCGGAACACCAGCGGGCGGAGGCTCGCTCTCCCAGCGTCTCGACGCGCTGCCCTTCACGCGCAAGCACGGCCGCGTACTCACCGGATCGGGGATCGGGTGGGCCCTCGACGCGATGGACGTCGGCCTCATCTCGTTCATCATCGCCGCCCTCACCCAGCACTGGGGCATCGGCAAGGCCGAGAGCGGCCTCATCGCGTCGATCGGCTTCGCGGGCATGGCGGTGGGTGCGAGTCTCGGCGGTCTGCTGGCCGACCGCTTCGGACGCCGCCAGGTCTTCGCGCTCACGCTGCTGGTCTATGGGATCGCCACCGGCGCCAGCGCTCTCGTGGGCGGGGTGGCACTGCTGCTCGTGCTGCGCTTCTTCGTGGGTCTCGGCCTCGGCGCGGAACTGCCGGTCGCCTCGACCTATGTCAGCGAGTTCGCGCCGGCCCGCATCCGCGGCCGGCTCATCGTGAGCCTCGAGGCGTTCTGGGCCGTGGGCTGGACCGCGGCGGCCGTGATCGGCTACTTCGTGGTGCCCGCCGATGAGAACGGCTGGCGCTGGGCCTTCGCGCTCGGCGCGATCCCCGCCGTGTACGCGCTCGTGGTGCGGTGGGGGCTGCCGGAGTCTCCGCGCTGGCTCATGGGCCGGGGTCGCGCCGACGAGGCCGAGCGCATCGTCGCCGAGTTCGAGCGCTCGGCCCGCGGAACCGCCGGGCACACGCCGGAGCAGGCGCAGCACGCGGATCCGGGATCCGCTCCGGGGCAGGTCGATGCGCGGCAGGGCGCCGCCGGATCCGCCCTGCACGGGGCGACCGCGCCCGGTGCCGTAGCGTCGAGCGCTGCCGTGCCCGATGCGGTGGCGCCCGGTGCCGCCGCGCCCGGTGCCGCCGCGCAGCAGAGCCGCTTCGCCGCCTCCGCGGGGGCGCGTCTCGCTGCGCTGTGGTCATCGGAGTTCCGAGGCCGCACCATCTCGATCTGGGTGGTGTGGTTCTGCGTCAACTTCGCGTACTACGGCGCGTTCATCTGGATCCCGAGCATCCTCGTCGACGCCGGTTTCAGTCTCGTGCGCTCCTTCGGCTTCACGCTGATCATCACGCTCGCGCAGCTTCCGGGCTACGCGGTGGCGGCCTGGCTGATCGAGGTGTGGGGCCGGCGCCTCACCCTCTCCGTGTTCCTGGCCGGATCCGCGATCTCGGCGATCGTGTTCGGCACGGTGCACACCGAGGGGGCGATCATCGGGGCGGGGATGGCGCTGTCGTTCTTCAACCTCGGCGCCTGGGGAGCCCTGTACGCGGTGACGCCCGAGATCTATCCGACGTCGCTGCGGGCCACCGGCGCCGGCTGGGCCGCGGGGGTGGGGCGCATCGCGTCGATCGTCGCGCCGCTGGTCGTGCCGCTGCTGCTGACGGCCGGGGGAGCGGGCCTCACCTTCGCCGTCTTCTCGGTCTTCTTCATCGTCGCGGCGGCGGCCACCTGGGGACTCGTGGACCGCCGCGGCAAGGCGCTCGACGACCGCTGATCGGCTGCGCCCGCCGGGCGCGCGCTCTGCATGGTGGGTCGGGTGCCCTTCCGGTCGAGCGGGAACTCCGCCGGACGAGCGGGCGCAGCGGGTCGAAACCAGCTGCGGAGCCCGCCGATCGAATCGATCCCGCAGCGCCGGATCAGACCTCCGTCGCGAGCCCCTCGATCAGCTCGACGCCGGGGAGCGCGCACAGCGTCTCGCCCGGCAGGGCGATCTTGGCGGCGCGGATCCCCGCTCCGATGATGGCCTCGGGCACGTCGCGCACGCGCGAGTCGACGAGGATCCGCCACCCCTCGGGCAGGCCGAGCGGGGTGATGCCGCCGTACTCCATCCCGGTGAGCGAAACCGCCTCGTCCATCGGCGCGAAGCTCGCCTTGCGCGCCTCGAGCAGCTTGCGCACGGTCTTGTTGACGTCGGCCCGGGTGGTGGCGAGGACCACGCACGCGGCGTAGGTGACGTCGTCGCCGCGGCGCCCCGCCACGACGATGCAGTTGGCCGAGGCGGCGGGCTCCACGCCGTACGCCTCGCAGAACGCCGCGGTGTCGGCCAGCTCGGCGTCGATCCCGGCCACGCGGATGCCCGCCGACACCGTCGGGTCGAGCTGCGCGACCGCGTCGCGCACGGGCGCTGCGAGCAGTTCGGGGGCCTCGGCGGCGGGGAGCAGGTCCAGGGGCATCTTCACACTCCGGCATCGGCGGTTCGGGATCGCTCCGAGCATATCGGAGTGGTCCGTTCGTCGCGGCCCTCCTGCCCTCCTGCCCTCCTGCCCTCCTGCCCTCCTGCCGCCCTGCCGCTCAGGTGCCTCGGTGCCCGGCTGCACACCGAAGCGATTGTTCGAGCGCGAGGCCTTCGGCGCGGATGGAACCCTCGGGGCGGAGCAATCGCCTCGGTTTCGAAGGGGCAGCGGAACCGCGGTGCGCGGGTGGGGCCCGAATGTGCGCTAGGCTAGTCGCTGTTGTCGACTTGCTCGCCTCCGTAGCTCAGGGGATAGAGCGCCGGTTTCCGGTACCGTAGGTCGGGGGTTCGAATCCCTCCGGGGGCACCAGACAACGAGAAGAGGCTGACCAACTAGAAATAGCTGGTCAGCCTCTTTTTTTGTGCCCGAACGCGGGTCGGGACGGGCGGTGCTCGATGGTCCGGGTGTATTAGGACCGTAGGTCACGTGGGGCAGACGTGGGGCAAACTACCCGCGACGGCGGATCCCCGGGAACGCGACCACGTTGTCAGGCAGCGGGCCCGCCTCGCCCTTCTTGCGCTTCGATTTCTTCGGCTTGGGTGTGAAATTGCGGGGATCCGGGACCGCGTCCGCGGCCTCAGCGGCGACCTTCGAACGGCGGTGCGCATAGCGCTCCGTCGTGCTGATCGAGGCATGTCCGAGGAGGTCGGCGATCTCCGCGAGCGAGCGGCCGTCCTCCAGCTGCTCCGTGGCGTAGGTGTGCCGGGTGGTGTGAATCGTCACCGGGTCGAGATCCGACGTCTTGTTCAGCTTCGCCCGGGCGACCGCGGGGCTCCAGCTGCGGCGGTGCCAGTTCGAGTAGTCGAGCGGCGTGCCGGCGGTGGTCGCGAACACGTAGTGGCCGGGCGGTGTGCGCTCGACGACGGGGCGCACGATCTCGATCACCCAATCAGCGATCGGCGTGGTCCGTCGCTTCTTGCCCTTGGTGTAGGCGACAAGGATGCGGTTGTGTGAGTCCCACGCCTGGCGCCAGCGGATCTCCTTGCGCTCGAAATTGAAGTGCTCAGGGGTGAGCGCGACGGCTTCGCCCCATCGGGGACCGGCACCGAAGAGGACGGCGGCGAACGCCTGGTCCCGCTCGGCTTCCCAGCGCTCCTTCGCTGTCGCGTCGTCGTCGGCGCCGAGCGCGCGGAACAGCTTCTGCTTCTCCCTCGGGGTGAGCACGCGCTCATTCTCGTTCGTGGGGAACTTGAGGCCGAGCCGTGCAGCCGGGTTCGCGGCGAGCACTTCAGCGTCGACGGCAGCGTTCAGGGATGTGGAGAAGAGCGCGAGCGCGCGCTTCACGCTCTGCGGCGCGAGCCCGTCTGCCTTCAGCTCGACCGCCCACTGCTTCACGGCCTGCCGAGTGATATCGACGAGTCGGGTCTCGCCCCACTTCGGGAGCAATCGCGTGTTGATCCGTGACTCGTCGCGGCGCATCGTGCTCGCCTCGACATAGCGGGCGGTGAGCCATTCCTCGCACCACTCTCCCCAGGTGCGCTCGGCCGCTCGGGGATCGCGCCATCCGAGCTGCTGAGCTTCCGTCTCGAGCGCGGCAGCGGCGGTCTGGGCGCGCTTCTTGTGAGCGTAGGTGTCGGGGGTGTAGCGCTTTTGGCCGCCGGGGATGCGGTAGCCGCCGCGGTATCGGCCGGAGGGGAGCTGTTCTGTCCAAGCCATCAGCGCACCGCCTGCAAGTGGGCGTGTTGGGCTACGGTAGTGTTCATCGGTTCGCCTTTCTGGTGGATCGGTGTGTGCCCTCGTGGCGCGGTTCTTGCTTGCCGGCGGAACGCGCTGCGGGGGCTTTTTCTGTTTCTGGGCTACTGGGTGGGAACTGTCGCCGGAGCGGGTGAGATCCCGTACTGCTGGGCCGGTATGGTGTGGCTGTTCCACCAGGACCGGTGACCGCAGAATTGGCACTTCTTGTAGAAGAGCGGGACGAGGAGGAACAGCAGGCCGGTAACGGCTGCGAGGCCGACGAGTGACCATGTGCGCCCGATGTTGGCGGCTCCGCCCTCGCACGGCTTGCAGTCGATGCAACCCTTCTGCGAGTAAACGTTGAGGTGTTGGCTCATCGGTTGTATCTCCTTAGTAGGCGAGGAAGTCGTCCATGGCAGGGGCGCCGTTGGTGCCCGACATGTGGCACTCGACGTTCATCTTGCGCTCAGCGTTGAACTCGTTGGTCACGGTGGCCTCGAACTTCATGTACCACCCGGCCTCGGTCTGCTCCTCTGCGAGCTTGCCCATCACCGTGTGCAGTTTCACGCCATAAGGGAACTGCAGCTCTGAGTAGTTCTCGCAGAACACCTGTGCTTCGACGGCCTCGAGCGGGGTCGCGGCGTAGTCGGCCTCGCGCGCTGCGGTCTCCGCTTCTCGATCCTTCTTCTCTGCGGCGAGGCGCTCGTCGGCTCGAACGAGCTGGAGTGTGACCGTGCTGCCGGCGGCGACTGAGGTTCCCGCTGCAGGGTCCGTTCCTGTCGCATCCCAGTTGGAAGCCGCGACGACCGCTTCGTCTCCGCCGTCGTACTGCACCATGAGGCCGAGATTCGAGAGCGTCTCGCGTGCCTCGTTTCCGGGGAGGCCAGCGACGTCGGGGATCTCGATCTCTTCCACCGCAGCTGTCTCGGTGGCTGTGCTCTGCTCGGCAGCCGCGGGCTTCGCGTCATCGGTCTTGCCGTAGCCAAGTGCGTTAAGGATCAGACCGAGGACGAACAAGCCGCCGATAGCGATCCAGAACCACTTGTTCTTCCAGATGCTCTTCTTGGCAGTCTGCTCGGTAGCGGGGGCTGTCATGCGGCTGTCCTTTCAGCGAGGAATGTGTGCAGGCAGTGCTTCTGCCATGCGATCACGAGCTTAGGGGTAAGGCCGAGCTCGAGAGCAACCGCTGCGGGGTGGGGGTTGATGCGTTCGGCTCGCGCGTACGCGGCCGGTTCGATGGTGAACCGAGCGGCCCACCGCCACGCCTGGGCCTCGGTGCGGGCCGTGGTGCAGTCGTGGCCGAAGTGGGCGTGCCCGAGCTCGTGCGCCAGGGCTTCGATCTCCTGCGCCTCTGTGAGTCCCCTCGCGATGATGATGAGGTTCTTCGAGGGGCGATAGAGGGAGCGGTACGGAGCGGGGAGCGTGCCGTGGATTACGAGCACGCCCTGCCGCTGCGCCTCTCTGAGCAGCCGCTGGTGCATGGGGCCTCCTAGGGTGTGTCCGGTGCTTCCTGTTCGGGTTGTGGATCTTCGCCGTGCAGTGCGGCGTGGCGGTCGGCGAGGGCTTGCTGTACCTCGGTGTCGTCGGCGTCGCCGATCTCGAGGGGCTCTTCGCTGCGGGGTCGATAGTCGCTGAGACGTACGACATTCCTGAGGGCGGGTGCCTTGACGGCGGTCTCTGCCTTCTCCAACAGCACGATGACGTCGAGGCCCAGCACCTGAGCGATCTCATCGAGGTCATTGAGGTCGAGGGCCTTCTCGCCATTCACGCGCTGATTGACGTAGGTGGCCGACTTGCCGATCATCTTCGCGAGCGCTCTGCCAGAGATGCGCTGAGCGCCCATCTCGCGACGGATCTGTTCTGCGACCGCTTGCGCCTGAGGGCTCGCGGGCTCCTTCGTTCCACTAGGCATGGGGTTGAGCGTACTCGAATAGGCAGCAAACGTCCACCTATGGCTGCTTTGAACGCAAAATCGCTGTTACATCTGCGTTCTGGGTTGCATATGACCGCATATGCGTTCATGATGGACGACATGAGCCAGAAAACAGTTACCGCGGCCACTGTTGCCGCCAACGTGAGAGCAGAAATCGCCGCCAACGGCATGACGATCAAGCAGCTGGGCGAGGTGCTCGGTCTCGGTGAGCGGGCGGCGTCGCGCCGCTGGCACGGCGAGGTCGCCTACTCCCTCGACGAACTCGCGAAGCTGGGGGAGCACTTCGATATTCCGTGGTCGGAGTTCGCTCGGCCCCGTCGTCTCGCTGGGGGTGCAGCAGCATGAGCGCGCTGGAGGTGTTCAAGCCTGCCGAGTCGCTCGAGGAGGCGGTGCAGCGCGACCTCGACGCGATCTCGCAGAAGCGGTTCGTGTCGACGTTCGAGGCCTCGCTGATCGCCGGCTGCCACTTGGAGACGGTGCGAGACGCTCTCCGAGAGGGCACCCTCCACGGATCGCAGCGCATGAAGGGCGGAACCTGGAAGCTCCGGCCGGCGTGTGTGGAGGCGTGGGTCGATGGGATGCCGTGTGAGCACCAGGAAGAGACGAAGCGCCCGGTGTCGCTCGCGGACTGGCGTGCTCGCCCGGTCGGGAGCCGATCGTGAGCGCCGCGCAGGTACTCGTGGTGCTGATCGCTGCCGCAGTCGGGATCGCATCGCTCGCCGTCTACGTAGCTCGCGTGTGCGTTGGTCTCGTGGACTCGCTGGACGGGTCGGCGCTCCTCGCGCTCGTCGCGTTCGCGGTGGCGCTCTTCGCGACGATCTCGACGAGGGCCGAACGGTGATCATCACAGGGCTGGACTTGTCGCTCACGTCAACGGGTATGGCGCGGATCGTGACCGGCGACTTCGGGCCGTCGTCGATCGCGCTGTGCACGGTGAAGTCGCAGCCGGGCGGCTCCTCGGTGGAGGGGCGGCTGGACCGGCTGGCGGCGATCGTCTCCGACGTCGAGGACTTCGTGCTCCCGGGCTCGCTCGTGGTGATCGAGTCGCCGGCCTACTCGCGGCAGGCGGGGGCGCGGCACGAGCGGTCTGGGCTCTGGTGGATGGTCGCTCGGGCGGCGAAGGCGAAGGGCTGCCGAGTGGTGGAGTGTTCGCCGACTGCTCGGCAACGGTACGCGGTGGGGCGCGCTGGGAGCAGCGTGTCGAAGGCGGACGTGATGGGTGCGATGCGGGCAGGGTTCCCGCAGGCGACGGTCGCGAATCATGACGAGGCTGACGCGCTGGTGCTCGCAGCGCTGGGTGCTCGCCTCGTGGGTTTCCCGGTCGACGTGGAGGCGTCGTTCCGGGTGGAGGCTGCGGCCTCTGTGAAGGGCGAGCTGTAGCGCTGTAGCGCTCACCGCCGATACAGGTTCCGGCCTCCCTCTGGGGTCGGGGGTGTGTTCAGTGCACCCAATTTCAGGAAGGAAATCGACAAATGGTTCATGTTGCAGGGTCTCTGCCGACTGGTGAGGCGAACGGGCTGGAGGCGCACTCGCTCGCTCTGGCGAAGGCGCTCTCGAACGGGCGCAAGCACTTCATCGTCGGCGTCGTGGAGACGGATTCGGTGAAGACCAAGAAGAAGGATCTGTCGCCGGATCCGACGATCGCGTTCACGCGGGTGGAGCTGGTGCCTTTCGAGGGCGATCTCGAGGAGGCGGCGGCGGATCTGCTGCAGGCGCTCGGCGATGCGCGTCGTGGGGGTGCGGGGCAGCAGTCGTTCGACCTGAAGGGTGAGCAGAAGCGGGAGGAGCCGGAGATCGCGGCTCTCGAGTCGGGGCCGGGCTACTACTTCCAGGTCCGGGATCTACCGGCGGGCCGGTTCGGTCTGTACCTGTGCACGCAGCACGTCGAGGGCGTGGGGAAGCGCGGGAATCTGATGCGCTCCGAACTCGGGGAGGTCGCGCCGGGGGAGTACCAGCTGCACGAGCTGCCGGAGTCGCTGCGGGAGCTGGCTGCGGTGCTGATCGAGGAGTGGGAGACGAACACGGGTTCGTCGGTGCTCGTCGATGAGGACGTGGTGGATGCCGAGGTGGTCGAGGACGACGAGTACGCGGAGGACCAGGCCGAGGAGTCGGCTGACGACGAAGACGGCGAGGAAGAGGAATGACGAAGGACGAGCTGATTCGGTCGCTCACGACTGCGCGTCGTGAGGGCCGTGTGCCTCGTGTGCCGTGGGGGTCGAACCTCGGCGGTGCAGACCTCGGCGGTGCATACCTCCGCGGTGCATACCTCCGCGGTGCAGACCTCGGCGGTGCAGACCTCGGCGGTGCAGACCTCCGCGGTGCATAC
>NZ_JAIVPF010000051.1:0-17576 GCF_053528595.1 Leucobacter sp.
ACGTCCCATCCGACTGCTTCACACCCGTCGAGATCCCCTCAGACGCCATCCACGCGATCTCCGCATAGAACTTCTGCCCCTTCTTCACATCCGTGAACACCACCGGCTTCGGATCCACCGGATCCGGATCCACCGGCTTCGCCACTGCGAGCTTCACCGGCGCCGACTCGGCGATCACGGCGTGATCGTGGTCGTAGAGGCGCACGATGATCTGCGCATCCGCATCCTTCTCGGCGACGGTGTAGCTGAGCTCCTCCGTGAGGGCGCCGGAGATCACCGCGTAGTCGGCGTCGCCGCTGCGCTTGATGAACCAGTGGTAGTGATCCTCATCGGTCTGCGGATCCTGCGTCGCCGCGAGCTTCGCGGTGTCGCCCGGCCGGTAGGAGGAGGCGAGGCCCGTGATGCTCAGCTCGGTCTCGACGGGGCCGTGTCCGTGATCGTCGACGTGGATCTCCACCGCGTCGGAGCTCACGTAGTCGCTGCCGTCGTCGTAGCTCAGCACGGCCCTGACCTTGGCATGCGCCAGTTCCGCCGTCACCTCGAACGAGTAGCTCGCGCCGTGCTCGCCCTCGATCTCGGTCCAGCCGTCCTCGCCCTGCTGCTGCACGAACCAGTCGTAGCGGGTCAGCACCGAGGCCGGTTCGACGCTCGCGGTGAGCTCCGCGGTGTCGCCCGTGTGGTAGTGATCCGCCGCGCCCGAGACGACGACCTGCTGGATCGGCGCGGCTCCGTGATCGTCGATGTCGATCGTCACCGGAGCCGACTCGGCGACCAGCGGCCCGTTCGCACCGGGTCCGTCTGCCAGGAGGCGCGCGGTGATCTCGGCGTCGTCCAGCGCCTGCTCGGCGGTGATCGCGAGCTGCGCCCCGCTCTGATCCTCGACCTTGACCGGTTCGCTCTGATCCTTCCGCTGCACGTACCACTCGTACGAACCGCCGTCGACGGCGGAGTCGACCGCGGCGTTCAGCACGATGGGCGTGTTCTGGTGGTAGTGGCCCTTCACCCCGGTGATCGACACCTGCGGGTCGACGACGAAGCGGTACGTCGCGGTCTGGCTCTGCCCCGTGGCCCCGTTGGTGCCCGTGACGTCGGCGCGCACGGTGAGCTCATAGGCGCCGGGTGCGGTGAACGCCCAGTTGGCGTGCGTGTGCGCCGGGTAGGGCTGCGAGATGGTGTTCGGCAGTTCGTAGCCGGTGCCGTCCTTCATGAGGGACTTCGGCGCGCCGAAGTTGCCCTGCGACCAGAGGAACACCTTGCCCGGACCTGCGACCTCCGTCACGACGATGTCGGTGTCGGCCCCCGGGAAGGCCGAGGTGATGGCCTGGGTGTCCCAGCCGGGCCAGATGAGGTTGTGGTCCTGCGTGAGGGGAAGGTGGTAGATCTCCGCCGGCATGCCCGGCAGGAAGTTCTCGGGCACCGTGCGCAGCGCCGCGTTCTTGACGACGAGATCCACCGACTCCGGCGTGTGCAGCACGTGCGAGCCGGTCACGTCCTCCTTCAGGGCGAGCTGGAGCGAGTCGTCCGCTCCCAGCACCGGGTTGAAGGCGTCGATGTGACCGGTCGCCAGGAGCACGGGATCGTCGAGGACCGCCGGGGGTTCGGCGGCGTAGGCGGCCGACGGGACGATGAGTCCGCCCAGCGCCACGGCGCCGACGACCGCTACGGCCGTCGCGCGCCTGCGGGTCAGCAGTTTCATTGGAGCAACCTTCCATCTTCGATATCGCCTCTTTATTGAGAACGATTATCACTATACTTATGGAAGTCGCCCGGAAAGACAAATCAGGGGGCGGGCGGTGGTCACCGCCCGCCCCCTGATCGAAGCGTGGAGAGAAGTGCGCGCCGCCTAGCGCGCGCGGCCGTACTGGGCCGCGATCGGACAGTCGAACGGGTCGCGTGCGGCGAGGCCGACGCGATTGAGGTAATCGATCACGATGGCGTACGAGCGCCAGAGCGAGGTCTCGGTGTAGGGCACATCGAGCGTGCGGCAGTGCTCGCGAACGATCTCGCGGGCCTTCGAGAGATGCGGGCGCGCCATGCTCGGGAAGAGATGATGCTCGACCTGATAGTTGAGGCCGCCCATGAGCCAGGTCGCCCACCAGCCCCCGCGGATGTTGCGGGAGGTGCGCACCTGCTTCGTGAAGAAGTCGAGCTTCGCGTCGTGGGCGATCACTGGCATGCCCTTGTGGTTCGGCGCGAACGACGCCCCCATGTAGACGCCGAACACCGCCAGCTGCACACCCATGAAGGCGAACGCCAGACCGGGCGGCAGGAGCAGGAAGACCGGCACGAGCACGACCGCGAACCGCGCCGCGATGATCCCGAGCTCGATCCAGCGCCCCTTCACCGGCTCGCGGCCGAAGAGATGCTTGAAGCTGTGGAAATGGAGGTTGAGCCCCTCGAGGGTGAGCAGGGGGAAGAACAGCCACCCCTGCCGACGCGTGATCGCGCGCCGCAGCCCGCGGGCCTCGACGGCGTCCTCCTCGATGAAGGAGATCGTGTCGACCTCGATGTCGGGATCCTTGCCGATGCGATTGGGGTTGGAGTGGTGGCGGGAGTGCTTGGAGTCCCACCAGGAGTAGCTCATTCCGATGAGCCCCGCGAGCGCACGGGCGAGGCGGTCGTTCGCCGGGCCCAGCGCGAGGATCTGCCGGTGCGCCGCCTCGTGCGCGAGGAACGCGACCTGGGTGAAGATGATGCCGAGGGCCGCGGCGATGAGCAGCTGGAACCAGCTGTCGCCGAGCAGGATGAAGCCGGTCACCGCTCCGCCGAACGCGATCGCGATGGCGGCGCCGACCCACGCGTAGAACCAGGGGGCCCGGCGGAGCAGACCCGACTCGCGGACGACCTCGGAGACGCGGGTGTAGGCCTTCGCGATCGGCGGGAAATCACCGGCGCGGGCCCGTGTGGGCCGAAGGGGGCCGAGGCCGTCCAGCGTCTGGGTATGGGCGGTCGTCATGCGCGGCACCTGTTTCGTCGTGAACCGCGTACGACGCGATCCGGTGAAGCCAAGGGCGAGCGCCGATCGCTGTATTCACGGTATCCGGTCGAGCATGCAGGACCCTGCATGTGCCGGAGATGCACGGCCGAATATCAGGCGGGGACGCGGACGGACGCCGAGTGCGAGTTCGAGGATCGAACGCTCGCGCACGTGCAGGCGGCGGTGGGCATGACGCTCCGCCGCAACCCCGCATGGCATGCGCCTCATCTCCGAGCGCGATGCGCAGGAGTCCGCGAAACGACGCGGGATCTGACGCCGAAGTCAAGGGGTCGCCGCAGTTTCCGCGGAACGGCTATGATCCTCGAAGCTCTTTCCAACTCGTCCGAAGGCCAGGTGCATTGCCCAGCAGCGAAGGGATCCTGCGTTTCCGCTCCGCCGACGCCGCCGAGGTGGCGGAGACCTGGAAGCGGTTCGCCCCGTCGTCACGCCTCCTGCAGGTCGATCCCGCGCAGTGCCGGCTGGACTGGTTCTCGGCCGCGGCACCCGGAATCTCCCTCATCAGGTATCGGATGAGCGCGGATGTGCAGTCGTCGGTCGCACCCGAGGACCAGCTGTTCAGCTGCAAGGTCACGACTGATCAGGGCGGCTCCGAGAGCGCTCGCGGGGCACTGGACCCCGCACTCCCCTGGGCGTCCAACGGCGCCCCCGTGCACGCGCGCTGGGACGACTCCGCGCTCGTACACGCGATCGTCTTCGACCTGCAGCGGGCGGAGCAGCTCGCGCGCCGGCTGTCGGGCGACGACACGCTGGTGGTCCGCGTGAAGGCGCCCGAGGCGGTGAGCCGGTCGGCGGCGGAGCAGTGGGACCGTCTCTTCGGCTACCTCGCCTCGTGCGTGGTCTCGGACGCGGACGCGCTCGACGAGTCGACGCTGCTCGGCGCGGGGCTGCAGCGCCACGCGCTCTGGACCGTGCTCTCCACGTTCCCGACCACCCTCACGGACACGACACGCAGGTCGGCGCAGACCACTGCAGCGCCGAGGACCGTCAAGCGCGCGCTGTCGTTCATCGACGCGCACGCCCACGAGGCGATCACGATCGACGATGTCGCGCGGGCCGCGCACATCTCGACCCGGGGACTGCAGTACGCCTTCCGCCGGTCGCTGAGCTTCACCCCGAGCGAGTACCTGCGGCGCGCCCGGCTGGCGGGAGCCCATGACGAACTGCTGTACGCCGCACCGAACGACTCCGTCACCGGGATCGCGAGGCGCTGGGGCTTCGCGAACGCCGCCAGGTTCGTCTCGTACTACCGGCAGGAGTACGGCGAGCATCCGCGCGAGGCGCTGCGCCGGAACGTCTGACCGGCGGCGCCCAGGCGCGCTTGAAGCCTCCGCGGACTCGAACTAGCCTGGCTCCACGGCGAAGCATCGTCGCCATCGCCATCATCGGGGAGGCATCATGTCCAAGGTCCGCGTGCACAACTTCGCGATCTCGCTCGACGGGTTCGGGACCGGGGAGGGCCTCACCCGGGAGGCCCCCTTCGGCCACGCCGGGGAGCGCCTGCACGAGTGGATGTTCGGCACCCGCTTCTGGCACGAGATGACGGGGCAGCCGGGCGGGGGCGAGGGGATCGACAACGCGTTCGCCGAGCGCCACGGCCCCGGCATCGGCGCCGAGATCATGGGCCGGGGCAAGTTCTCCTGGCAGTCCGGCCCCTGGGCCGGTGTGGGAACCGACGAGGAGTGGCGGGGCTGGTGGGGTCCGAACCCGCCCTTCCACACCCCGGTCTTCGTGCTCACCCACCATCCGCGACCGTCGCTCGAGATGGAGGGCGGCACCGTCTTCCACTTCATCGACGCCGAACCTCACGAGGCGCTCGCGCTGGCGCGCGAGGCGGCCGGCGATCTCGACGTGCGCGTCGGCGGCGGCCCCACGATGGTGCGCGACTTCCTCGCGGCAGGCCTCATCGACCTGCTCCACGTCGTGCAGGTGCCGATCCTGCTCGGGCGCGGCGTCAGGCTCTGGGACGGCCTCGAAGGCCTCCAGGAGCAGTACGACGTCGAGGCCGTCTCGGCACCCAGCGGGGTGACTCATCTCACGTTCACCCGCGCCGGGGATGCCGACACCGGGTCGCCGCTCGGCGATCAGTAGTGAGCCGGCGGGTCACTGCTCGGGAACGACTCCTCGCCCCACTCGTCGGCGAGCGCGTCCGCGTGCTCGTGCGGCACGGCGTCCGATCCGGGCTTCTCTGCGACGTCCGTCGGCGTCGCCTCGGGATTTGCGGGCTCCGCCGAGGCCTCTTCGGGATCCGGTCGCTCCTCGGTGGCGCCCTTCGGAGCGGATCCCTCGGTGCGCTCCCGCGCGGTCGATCCTGCCGGTGTGCCGTTCGATGCGGTCATCGTGCTCCCTTTCCACGGACGGGCCCTCGGCCGTTCGCCGAGGTACCCGTCCACCGTTTCGCAGGAGAGCCGGACGCGTCAACGGGTTGCGGGCGGCGGCGTTTCGTGCTCGCGTTCCGGGTGCGCCGCACCGCACCGATGGGCCGGGGGGGGCGATGCGCGCGGCCGCCGGACGGACCGGGCACGAGACGATCGGCGCCGTCTCATCGAGTGCCGCAACGGGCTATGCATGCGCCGCATTCAGATCTGCGGCGCATCCCCCCATCCCCCAGAACGCATAGCCCGTTGCAAGGCGTCGGTCGGATATGAACTTGGCGGAGTTCCCGACCCGATTTATTTGGGCGGAGACGGCCCACCACCGAAGCTACTCCGGTCGCGCTGCTCCCGAAGAGCCACGAAGGTCTACACCGCGCTCGACCTCCGGCCAGATTCCGATCGATGGTCCGCGGCGCGTCCGCGGCGGATGTCAGGCCACCGGCAGGCGGGCGGAGACGAGCCACGCGTCATCGGCCGGCCCGGCGTTGAACTCGCCGCTCACGCCGAGCACTCGCTCGGCCATGCGGTTCAGGCCGGTGCCGGTCGACGGAAGGTCGCGGCGCGGGGTCGTCGGCAGCGGGCTGCGGATCGTGAGTGCGATCGACTCGGGGTCGAGGTCCAGCACGAAGCGCACCTCGCCCGGCCCCGCGTACTTGAGGATGTTCGTCGCGGACTCGCGAACGATCCTCGCCAGGATGATCTCGGCGCCGCGGGGAATGCTCTCGTCGGAGGGATCCCCCTCGCAGACGACCGGATGGCCCGTGGCCTCGAACTCCTCGCGGGCCTCGTCGATGGCGGCCGCCAGATCCCCCGAGGGCACCTCGGTGCCGCGCGGGGCGTCCTCGGCGAGTTCGATGACGAATCGGAGGTCGCTCAGCGCTTTCCGCGCCGCGACGCGGATCGCCTCCTGCGAGCCGGGACGCGCGCGATCGTCGTCGAGCAGCTGCACGTGCATGGCGACGACGGTGAGATGGTGGGCGATGCTGTCGTGGAGCTCACCGGCGATCCAGCGACGCTCGGCGAGCACGGCCTGACGCTCCTGTTCGGCGCGCTCCGCGAGCTCGTGCTCCAGGCGGCGGCCGCGCGTGTAGGCCATGCGCAGTGCGAGCCCGACACCCCCGGCCACGGTGGCGAGGATGAGGAACAGGGCGACGTTCGTCGGCGTGGAATCGTTCGCTCCGTACCTGAAGGCGTAGAGCGCGTTGAAGAGCAGGAACCCTCCGGCGTAGCCGATGACCAGAGGAGTGGTGGCCGATCTCAGGACGAGACCTGCGGCGATGGCGCCGGCCATGAGGCCCGCGGCCGGATCGCCCAAGAAGATGGACAGCGCCACGGCGAGGCCGAGGGCTGACGTGGCCACCAGCGGCGACCAGAGATAGAGGGCGAACGTGAGAGTGGTGGTGATGCTGATGGCGCTGAGCGCGGGATCGGCATCGGGGGCGGTGATGAGCCCGAGGAGATCGAGGGCGGCGGTACCGCTGACGATGATCAGCAGCGCGATGCGCTCGGTGCGGTTCAACTGCTCGGCTCGGCCCAGTTGGAAGCGGCGGACCTCGGTCTTCGCTTCCATGCGCCTCGCCATGCTTCCAGTATCCCCTATTCCGCGGGTATATTAGCGAATGCCGAAAAGCTTGGCGAGCTGGCTCCAGAAAGTCACGATCAACACCTCCTCTCCTGGCTAAACGTCTTACCTGATATCTATCTTTTCGGGTGACGCTTTTACGCACATCTGACGAAGGGGCAGATTTTACCTAGCCAAAAGTCCAGGTCTGGCGCTGGACCGGATTCCGGGTGCGCGAGCCCCGACGATCCCCGAGTTTCTGCGGCAGTAGGATCGATTCCATGGACGAGATCCGGGTGCTGATCACCGATGACGACCCCCTGGTACGGGTGGCGTTGACGCATTTCGTGTCGCGCGCGCCCGAGATCAAGGTGATCGCCGAGGCCGAGAACGGCGTGGAGGCCATCGCCGCGGTCGAGCGCTATCAGCCGGACATCGTCATGATGGATGTGCAGATGCCGATCATGGGCGGCATCGAGGCCACGGGAGAGATCACCTCCCGCTGGCCGGATACCTGCGTACTCGCCGTCACCACACTGGACGGGCGGGAGACCGTGCTCCCGATGCTGAGCGCAGGCGCCTCGGGGTACATGCTCAAGGACTCGAGCGCCGACGAGATCGTCAGCGCTCTGCGACAGGCCTACCAGGGCACGAGCTCGCTGTCGCCGCGGATCGCGGCGATGCTCGTGCAGCACGTGCGCGAGGCGAAGCCGTCCGGTGGCGCGGGCGAGCTCGAGGCGCTCACGGAGCGCGAGAACGAGGTGCTGGAGCATCTCGCCCGCGGCATGTCGAACGCCGAGATCGCCGACGCCCTGCACGTCTCCGAGGGAACCGTCAAGGCGCACCTCGGCAGCATCATGTCGAAGTGGCACGTGCGCGACCGGGTGCAGGTGCTGGTCGCGGCGGCGCGCGCCGGCCTGGTGAGCTTCATCTAGCGGGGAGCGGACCGCGCTCCGGGGGCCATTCCCCGATCCCGCGCGGAGTCAT
This sequence comes from Leucobacter sp., assembly GCF_053528595.1. Taxonomy (NCBI): domain Bacteria; kingdom Bacillati; phylum Actinomycetota; class Actinomycetes; order Micrococcales; family Microbacteriaceae; genus Leucobacter; species Leucobacter sp. Next base: position 7,919 of record NZ_JAIVPF010000051.1, read on the forward strand.
GCCCGGGGAATCGCCACCCCGCCGAAGAGATTGGCGACGAGCGCGTCGGCGAATGCGGCATCGATCGGCTCATCGGGGACGAGCAGGCGATGGTACACGGCGCCCCAGAGCTGGTCGACGAGCACCCGGGGATCGACGCCCGGCAGTATCTGCCCCTCGTCCTGCGCACGGCGGAAGCGCGCGACGGCGAGATCGCGCCGGTGCGAGGAGTATCGTCGCCGATACACGGCCGCCAGATCCGCGTCGGTCTGGGATTCGCCGATGAGCTCGGCCAGCAGGCGACCGGCGGGGGTCCGCGTCATCAGGGTGACGAAACTGCGGAGCTGAGCCGTGATATCCGCCCTGATGTCACCGGTATCGGGGAAGGCGAGCACGTCTTCGACGCTGTGGAAGTAGCCGTCCAGCGCGAGAGCCCCCATCGAGGGCCACCACTTGTAGAGGGTCGTCTTGCTGGCGCCCGACAGCCGGGCCACCCGCTCGAAGGTGAGACCGGCCAGCCCCTCCTCGAGCAGCAGCTCGCCGACGGTGCGCAGCACCTCGGTGCGCACCTCCTCGGCGGGTCGCCTTCCGCGTCCCCGTCGCCGCTCAGAGGGATCGGGAACGCTCCCCGCGATCGAGGCCATCTCCGCCACCTCTCATCCTGTGCTCGCGCTCGCCGCCGTCCCGCCCGCCGGGCTTCGGGGAGCGCTCAGGCCAGCCTAGGCCAGTCCGCCGTTGGCGAAGATCACCTGGCCGTTGACCCAGCGGCCGGGGCCCGCGAGGAAGGCCACCGTCTCGGCGATGTCCGCCGGAGCGCCGAGACGCTCCAGCGGAGCGGCCGCGGCGAGACGTTCGACGGTCTGCCGGTCCTTGCCGTCGAGGAACAGCGGCGTCGCGGTCGGTCCGGGCGCCACGGCGTTGACCGTGATGTCCCTGCCGCGCATCTCGCGGGCGAGGATCGGCGTCAGGCCCTCGACCGCCGCCTTCGACGCCGCGTAGCCGCCGTACCCGGGGAACCCCGTGCGCGTGACCGACGTCGAGAAGTTGATGATCGCGCCTCCGGCGCGCACGCGGCGCGCCGCCTGCTGACTGACGACGAACGTGCCGCGGATGTTGATCCGGTGCATCCGGTCGAGGTCGTCGAGGTCCAGCTCGGCGATCGGCGAGAGCAGCATGATGCCGGCCGTGTTCACGACCACGTCGATCCCGCCGAACACCTCCTCCACGCGATCGAACACCCGCCCCATCTCGCGCTCGTCGGCGATGTCGCCGCCGACGGCGACGGCGGACCCGCCGGCCGCACGGATCTCATCCACCAGGGTGTCGGCCTTCGTGCGGTTGCCCGCGTAGTGCACGGCGATCGCGCAGCCGTCGGCGGCGAGCCTCGCGACGACCGCCTCTCCGATGCCGCCGGTTCCTCCGGTCACCAGGGCGACGCGGTCGACGTTGCGAGTGCTGCTCATGAGCTTCCCCTCGATCACTTATATGAACAATACGTACATATAATCACGATGTGGACGATTTGTCCATATACCTTGGGATTGCTCGCCGCGCAGGGTCGTCGTCACCGCACGACGGCGACCCCGTCCGCGGGCCTTCGGTACCGCCCCGCGCCCAGCGCGGCGACGATCACCCCGTCGAGGATCCGCTTGCCCGCCTCGCTGAGGATGCCGTCGTGGATGGGGTGCGCGATCGCGCGGCCGAATCCCTCCGAGTAGGCGATCGAGTCGGCCAGCCTCAGCCAGGGTGCGGCGATGGGCAGCAGCAGGACTCGGACCGCCCCGGGATCCGCGACCGCCGGGTGGGAGTCCCCCGGATGCAGGATCTCACCCTCGATCAGGTAGGCGTTGTTCTGCGGCAGCGGCAGCCCCGGGTAGACCTCCGCATGCTCGCCGCCCAGGACCAGCACCTCGAAGCCGGCCGCCGTGAACGACTCCCCGGGGGTCACTGCGTGGATCCGGCTGGAGCCCATCCCGCTGCCGCGCAGCTGATCGGCGACGTCCCCGGGCGCCCAGACCGGGGCGGCGACACCCTCGAGCGCTCCGGGGGCGAGGTGATCGGGATGGCCGTGCGTGACGAGCACGGCTTCGGCTTCGGCGAGTGCACCGAGGTCGCTCAGCGTCCCGGGATCGATCACGAGAGCGCGGCCGTCCCGCTCGATCTTGACGGCCGAGTGTCCGAGCAGGGTGATGGTGGTCATGCGCGAGCCTTTCATCGGGTGTCAGCTCCCACGCTAGGTTCACCGTCCCGCTGCCACAAGACGCCGCCGCGAATCGGAGCTCAGGAGGACGGGACGGGCGCAGAGGCCGCCGGGAGCCCGTCGCTCTCGTCGTCCGCGAAATCCGGACGGACCTCTGCGCTCGGGTCGGCGCGCACCCCGGCTCCCCCGAGACCGCGCGCGATCAGCTCTGCAGCGTGCGGCTCCGCCCCACGAGGTACCCGAAGCCCATCAGCACGAGCTCGACGACGAGGAGGACGATCAGCGCCGGGGCCCAGGATCCCGTGGCGTCGTGGAGGGCTCCGACCGCCACGGGGCCCGCGGCGGCGAGAAGGTAACCGACGCACTGAGCCATGCCGGAGAGGGCGGCCGCCTGGGAGTGGTGCTCGGTGCGCAGCCCGAAGAGCGAGAGCGCGAGCACGATGCTCGCGCCGCCCGCGAAGCCGGCGATGCACGCCCACAGCGCCGCGGCCTGAGGGGCGAGGAGGATCCCCGCGGTGCCGACGAGCATCATCAGCGGGATCAGGACGCCCGGCATGCGCTGGTCGCGCAGGCGGGCGATGAGTGCGGAGCAGGTGAGGCTGCCGAGGATCCCGCACGCATTGAGCAGGAACTGGTGCCCGCCCGCCGCCGCCTCGCTGATCCCGGCGGAGGTCTCGATGGCGGGCAGCCAGGTGATGAGCACGTAGAACACCACGGACTGCAAGCCCATGAACACCGTGACCTGCCAGGCGAGCAGGCTGCCCCAGGGCGATCGCAGCGCGGGAACCGCCGGACTCGCCGGCGCGGGCGGAGCCGCCGCGGGCACGGCAGGATCGACCGACACCCGCGGCCCGATCGGAGCGATCGCACGACGGCGCAGCTGGGGTGCGAGCACGCCGAGCGCGATGAGCGCGAGACCGGCCCACATCCCCAGCGGCAGCCGCCAGCCGAGTGCGGTGAGACCCGCGATCGGCACCGCGATTCCCGCGGCGATGGCCGCGAAGATGGACTGCACGGCGGAGTAGGCGCCGGTGATCTGCCCGATCCGCTGCGGGAAATCGCGCTTCACCAGCGCGGGCAGCAGCACGTTCAGCACCGCGATCGCCACGCCGAGCATGACGGTGCCGGTCCAGAGCAGCGCGACGGGTGGAGTGGAACGCACCACGAGGCCCACCGCGAGCAGCAGCAGGCTCAGTCCGATCGTGCGCTCCAAGCCGAGACGCCGAGCCGCGCCGGGCGCGAACGGGGAGACGACGGCGAAGGCGATCAGCGGCAGGCTCACGAGGGCGGAGGCCTCGATCGAGGTGAGGCCGAGGTCCTGCACGATGCTGTTCAGCACCGGGCCGACCGTGGTGATCGCCGCGCGCAGATTGCCGGCCACGAGCAGCAGCCCCGCGAGCACGAGAGCGGTCGGGAGCGGACGCATCGGGCTCGCCTCAGCGGTCGGCGGCGGGATCCTCGTCATGGGCGGGGCGCTTTCGGTTCTGCGTGGACTCGGTGCTGGGCGACATACGCGTGGACGAGCTCCACGGTGCGGTCGGCGGCGCGCGCCGCCGCCTCGGGATCCCCCACGGCGACGGCGGCGACGATCTCTGCGTGCGCCCCGTCGATCTCGGCGATCTCGCCCGCCTCCGCCTCGAGATCGAAGTCGGGGGCGCGCATGTGCAGGAGGGCCTGCTCGTTCCCGCCGACACCCCGGTAGAGCTCGGCCAGCAGCGCATTGCCCGACGCGTCGAGCAGCAGCCGGTGGAAGGCGATGTCGGCGGCTGCGTATTCCTCGCCGTCGGCGGCGTCGACCCGCGCCGTCAGGGCGTCCCGCAGCGCGCGCACCTGCCCGGCCGAGGCGCGGGTGGCGGCCAGTCGCGCGCCCTCCCGCTCGAGGATGCCGCGCACCTCGGCGACGTCGACGGCGCGATCCTGACCCACGCGCCGGGCGAGCGCCGGGGCGACGTCGCTCGTCGCGGTGACATAGGTGCCGTATCCGGCGCGGGCGCCGAGCATGCCCGCGTGCACGAGGGCGCGCAGGGCCTCCCGCACGCTGTTGCGGCTCACCCCGAGCTCGTCGGCGAGATCGAGTTCGCCGGGCAGCAGCGCGCCGATCGGGAACTCGCCGGAGGCGATGCGCCGGCGCAGCTGTTCGGCGACGCGCTCGGGCAGGGTCGGGGCCGGTGCGATGCGGGGCATGACCCCACGCTATCAAATAGCCAAATGTAGGACAAATAGCGAGGTGCGCGGCCCCGAGCAGATCGTCCCTGATCGCAGTGTGCGGATCGTCATGCGGAACCGCGCGAATCGGCATGTCGCAGGCGCTCGCCCGCTTCCTAGGCTGATCGTGCCCGGCACCCGACGACATCGTCGGCGACGCGGGGCGGGAAGGTGTGAAGATGCGCAATCTGCGAAACCGCACGCGACTGGACCTCAACCGCCGGGATCTGCTCCGGTGGGCCGGCGCCGGCGCCGGGGCCGTGGGCGTCGCCTCGCTCGCCGCATGCGCCGGCGGAACGGGTGGAGCCGGCGGAACCCCGCTGGTCTGGGGCAACTGGACGATCACCATGGACTACGACGACGCGACGGGCACCTATCCGACCCTCGAGCAGTTCGCCGAGGAGACGGGCGTCCGCGTCGACTTCCTGGAGGACATCAACGACAGCTCCACCTTCTACGCGAAGATCCGGGAGCAACTGGAACAGGATCGGTTCCCCGGGTACGACCTCTTCAATTTCGCGGACGACTTCACCGCCCGTCTGATCGCCAACGAGCAGGTGCAAGAGTTCGACCACTCGCGCATCCCGAACCTCGCGAACATGTCCGCGCTCATGGCCAGCCCGGCCTACGACCCCGAACGACGATTCTCCATCCCGTGGCAGGGAGGCCTGACCGGCATCTGCTACAACACCGACCGCTACCCGAAGGGCGTGAGCAGCCTCACCGACATGGCCCACCCGGAACTGCACGGCAAGGTCGGGATCCTCACCGAGATGATCGACACGATCGGCCTCACGCTCCTGGATCACGGAGTGGACCCCTCGGGCGAGTGGGGCGATGCGGAGTTCGACGCGGCCCTCGCCGAGGTCGAGGAGCGGCTGCAGAGCGGCCAGTACGCCCAGGCGACCGGCAACTCGTATACGCAGGATCTGCAGTCGGAGCGGATCTGGGCGGCGATGTGCTGGTCCGGCGACATCGAGGTGCTGAACGAGGAGGCGGGGAGGGAGCTCTTCAAGTTCGTGATCCCCGAACCCGGCGCCACCAAGTACGTCAACGCGATCCAGGTGCCCAACGGCACGGAGCGCATGAGCGACATCGAGCAGCTCGTCGACTTCTACTACCGGCCGGAGATCATGGCCCGGGTCGTGCAGTACACCGCGAGCGTTCCGCCCGTCGACGGGGTCAGGGAGGAGCTGGAGAAGCTCGGCTCGCCACTCGCGAACAGCCCGATGATCTTCCCGTCCGAGGAGGACGCCGAGCGGATCCACGACTTCCGGCAGCTCAGCTCCGAAGAGACGAAGCGCTACATCGACGCGTTCATCGCCGTATTGAACCGTTAGCCGGCCAGATGAAGAACGAGCGGGAAAGAGGATCAGTGGGCAAGCAGTCGAGCTTCGTGCTCTGCGATGTCGGGATCGTGGACGGCTCCGGTGGGCCGGCGCGCGAGAACGCCTACATCGAGGTGGTCGGGTCGCGGATCACCGCCATCGGCGACATGGACGGCTATGCGGCGCGCGAGGGGGTCGAAGAGATCCGGCTGCCGGGGCACTACGTGATGCCCGGGCTGATCGACGCCCACGTCCACCTCTCGGGGGGACGCGCGGACATGGAGGACCAGGAGATCGGCGTCATGGCCGAACCCATGCTGATGAAGGCGATGCGATCCGTCTACGAGGCGCAGCAGTTGCTCAAGCGGGGATTCACGACCGTGCGCGACATCTCGTGGAACGGCTTATACCTCAAGCGGCTCTTCTTCGAGCAGCAGATCCCCGGCCCCAAGGTCGTCGCCTGCGGACCCGGCCTCACGCGAACCGGGGGGCACGGCGATCTCTTCCAGTTCTCCTCCGAGTACGTCGAGGAGACCGGCGTATGGGGCATCGTCGCGGACGGACCCGAGGAGGTTCGGAAGGCGGTGCGCAGGAACCTCCGTGAAGGCGCGGACGCCATCAAGATCTGGGTGAGCGGCGGCGACAACTGGCCGCACGACCGCATCGGCGACGTGCACTATTCGATGGAGGAGCTGCGCGCCTGCGTCGAGGAGGCTCACCGGCAGAAGGGCACCATCGTCGCCGCCCACGCGGAGAACCGCGAGTCCATCGAGATGGCCATCGATGCGGGGTGCGACACGATCGAGCACGGCGAGGAGATCGACGAGGAGCTCGCGCGGAAGATGGTCGAGAACGGCACGATTCTCGTTCCCACCCTCGAGCTCATCATCAACTGGTACCGCGACTTCATTCCCCTCGGCGACGAGAAGCGGGAGCCGGTGCGTCCCGAGGCGTTCCTCTACCGCGACCTCTACGAGGAGCGCACGGAGGCGTTCGGGGAGGGGTACAGCGCGGCCGCGGAGGCCAGCTTCCGCACGGCGCTGTCGGCCGGAGTCGAGATCGCGCTCGGATCCGACACGGTGTACGAACCGCTCACCAAGTACGGCGAGTACAGCGCGCGCGAGTTCAAAGCCCTCGTGCAGTTCGGCATGACGGTGCCCCAGGCGATCCACGCGGCGACCGCGGTCTCCTCCCAGGCGGTGGGCATGTCGCACGTGCTCGGCACGCTCGAGCCCGGCAAGCTCGCCGACCTGCTGGTGCTGCGCGCCGACCCGACCAGCAGCGCCGAGGTCGTCTACGACGTCGCGCACCACGCCCGCGTCTACTGCGACGGCCGCCTGACGGTGCAGGACGGCGAGTTCGTGTGGTGACCCCGGCCGTCCTATCCTGAACGGAGGATGATTCACGACGGCTCAGCCTGGTCCACCGGCTTCTACGCAGTGCAGCGCACGTCGCTGCGCGTGCATCCGGGTGTGCTCGAGATCGTCCTGGTCCTGCGGGGATCGCTCGACGTGACCGTGAGCTGCGAGCGCTTCGCGCTGGAGGAGGGCGACTACGCGGTGCTCAACGAGGGCGACCCGCACCTGCTCGCGGGCTCGGACGACAACGTGACGGCGCTCCTGCAAATCCGCCTCGAGACGTTCTCGGAGGACGTTCCGCACCTCGACGGGATCATCTACGCCTGCGAGTCGTTCGACCTGCCCCGCTTCAGACGCACGGAGGACTCGCTGCGACGGTTGATCCTGAGCGCCCTGCTCGCCGACGGCCCGGATCAGCGCGACGCGATGGCGGCCCTGCTGGTCGAACTCTCGGACGGCTACGCCTTCGAGGACTACTACGAGCGCCAGCAGCGGCTCACGCGGGCGCGGCGCCTGCAGTTCCGTCGGCTCGTCATCGCAATGCAGGAGGAGCTCGCAGCGCGGGACGTGCTCGGCCGGATCGCGCAGGATCACCACTACAGCAAGGGATCCCTGTCGCGAATCGTTCGAGAGGTCGCCGCGGTCAGCTTCAGCGATCTGCTCACCTGGCTCAGGGTGACCGCCGCCGAGCGCATGCTGATCGGCGGCGAGGCGACCGTGGCGCAGATCGCGGCCGACAGCGGCTTCTCGGACGTGAAGTACCTCAGCCGGGCCTTCAGGGCGTGGTTCGGAGAGTCGCCTTCGGGGTACCGGCGCCGCCTGCAACCGCTGCTCGAGGCGGACGACCTCGTGACGAGTTGCCCGGAACTCGGCTTCTCGCTCGCCTCGCAGAGCCGCACCGCCCGGCGCGCCGAGCAGGGTCGTCCACGGTTGAGCGTGACGCCCCTCCTGGTGAAGAACCTGGGCGGGCGGGCGGACCTCTTCCGCACCGTGGCCGAGCTGACGCGCGCGCCGCTCCCTCCGCCGGCGGAGACGGAGCCGCCCCGCGCACCGCATCTGCTGCCGATCCGGGTGTCGGGGGGCAGTTCGTCCGCCGGGGCCGCGCACGACCCGGCGAGCGGTTCCGCACCCGTCGACTGGGCCGACCTGGTGCGCGGCATCGACCGGGCCGTCTTCCGCCCGGTGCTGATCCTGCCGGCATCCGACGTCGAGCTCGCCCGCTCCGTGGCCGCCGCGGTCGCGGCGTCGAACGAGAGCCCCGGGACCGAACCCGAGGCGAGCGGGATCGACTGCTGGATCGCGTACGAAGGCGGACTCGGCGTGGAGGCGGAGAAGCTGGCGGTGCAACTGCACGACGAGTTCGGCTTCGACGCGCTGCCCATGCGTCTCGGCTGATCCGCGGCCCTCGGTGCCGGCCGCGGTGCACTCCGCACTGCTCGAGGCCAGGATCCGCGCCGTCTGCGCTTCGCCGGGCCTCGCACCGCGAGAACGCGAGGAGTACCATCGGGGCACCGATGAGAAACCGTGCCGGTGGGCGCCCGAGAGCGGCCCGGCGCATCGGGATGCGCATCTAGGGAGAGCAACGGGATGAGACCGCTTCGATACTCGATCAACGTCACGCTCGACGGCTGCTGCCATCACGAGGCGGGGCTGCCGCCGGACGAGGAGTCGATGCGCTACTGGACCGCGGAGATGGAACGGGCCGACGCCCTGCTGTTCGGCCGCGTGACCTACGAGATGATGGAGTCGGCGTGGCGGAGACCGGTGACGGGTGCGTGGCCCGACTGGATGGACGAGTGGGAGATCCCGTTCGCCGAGGCCATCGACCGGGCGAAGAAGTACGTCGTGTCGAGCACGCTGAGCGAGGTCGACTGGAACGCCGAGCTGGTGCGGGGCGATCTGGGACAGCTCGTTCAGCGGCTCAAGCAGGATCCCGGCGAGGGCCTGTGGGTGGGCGGCGTGACGCTGCCCCTGGCGCTGGCGAATCTGGGGCTCATCGACGAGTACGAGTTCGTGGTGCAGCCGGTCCTCGCCGGACACGGGCCGACACTGCTCGCCGGTCTGCACGAGCGCATCCGGCTCGAGCCGGTGGGCCGCCACGAGTTCCGGTCGGGCGCGGTCGCCACACGCTACCGCCCTGCGCGCCTCACGGCCTGACCGGCTTGGCCCCGGCACCGGGGTCGCCGGGATCCGGAGCGTCTTTCCGATGACGTCGCGTGAGAAGTCGCAGTCGCAAAGTAAGCGCTCATGATGATTCTGTCAAGCTGCGCGCCGGTTTTCCCCCCAGAAATGCGGTCAAATACGGGTGCTGTTTTGACATCCCTTCAGGAGCTTTCTCAAGCTGGGAACGCGAGGGGCGGATGGCGCCTGCGCTGCAGCCCGCTGCCGCCCCTCGCCCGGAGTGCTCGTTCCCCTGAGGGGTGCACGACTGCTCCGAGAATCACGACCAGGCCAGCGAAGCGAGAGAGCACATGTCGGAGCCCCAAGGACGATCCATCTTCACACTCAGCGCGGCAGGAGCGGCCGTCGCGCTCCTCGCACTCGGGGGGGGGGGGGGGGGGGAGAAGCCCCCCCCCCCCCCAGACGCC
>NZ_JAIVPF010000052.1:0-73115 GCF_053528595.1 Leucobacter sp.
GGATCGCGAAGCCGTGCGACACAACTCCGAGATCTACCTCGAGTACACGCGGCACCACCGGGACGCGACGCGCGGCTGAACCGCCGATGTGCGAACGGGCGCCGCTCATGCACTATGATCGGTGAGGTGCCACGGCACACCCGAGCTGTTCGCAGCGCGGGGCTGTAGCTCAATGGTAGAGCCCCAGTCTTCCAAACTGGTTACGCGGGTTCGATTCCCGTCAGCCCCTCCACTTCGACAGGCCCCGGCTTCGCCCGGGGCCTGTTCTCGTTCCGGGGCATCCGGCTCTACTCTGCGAGCAGGCGCGCGACCTCGTCGTCTTGCACCTGGGTGAAGTCGTCGTAGAACTGGCCGACGGCCATGAAGCCGGGTGGCGCCGCGAGGCAGACGACCTCGTCGGCCGCCTCGAACGCGGCCAGCACGTCCGGCGCCGCGACGGGAACCGCCAGGACCACCCGCTCCGCGCCGCCGGCCCGGGCGATCCGGCACCCCACGGCGGCGGTCGCGCCGGTCGCCATCCCGTCGTCGACGACGATCGCCGTGCGCCCGGCGAGCGCCACCGGCGGGCGTCCCGCCCGGAACCGCGCGACGCGCTGCGCGACCTCGGCGCGCTCCCTCGCCTCGCTGCGGCGCAGCTCCCGTTCGGGAATGCGGGCCGACGCGATGACGTCCCGGTTCAGCACGATGGCGTCGCCCTCCCCGACGGCGCCCATCGCCACCTCCTCGTGCCCGGGCACCCCGAGCTTGCGCACCACCAGCACGTCGAGCGGCGCGCCGATGGCGCGCGCGACCTGCGAGGCCACGGGAACGCCGCCGCGGGGGAGTCCGAGCACCACGGGCCGGTCGAACGGAGGCGCGCCCGCCAGGCGCTCGCCCAGCAGCCGGCCCGCCTCGACTCTGTTCTGAAAGCTCCGCATCATTCTTCCGCCTCTCCTTCCCGGTCTAGCCGCCCGGGGGCGCCTCGTCAAGGGGTGCGGCGCCCGTCTCCACCCGCCTCAGTCCGCGCGCTCGGATCCGATCCGCTTCCGGGCGCTGCGTCCGGGCCGCGCTCTCGCGCTCTGCTTCCGTATTCTGCTTCCGCCACGCGCTTCGCGCTCTGCTTCCGCCATGCGCTTCCGCCCGGCCGCGCCCCGTGGGATCATCGAGGCCGGAACTCCATGCACGGGACCGGGATCGGAGGACGACGATGGGATCGTTGATCTACTCCATGCTGCTGTCCGCGGACGGCTACGCCGTCGACGCGGAGGGCGACTTCAGCTGGGGCGCCGTGGACGAGGAGCTGCACCGCTTCGCGGCCGAGCTCGGAGAATCGGTCGGCACCTATCTCTACGGCCGACGGATGTACGAGACCATGGTCTACTGGGAGACCGCCGACGCGGAGCCCGGGCAGCCGGAGTTCATCGCCGACTACGCCCGCGAGTGGCGCGAACGCGACAAGATCGTCTTCTCGACGACGCTGGATCGCCCGCGGAGCGCACGCACGACGATCCGGCGCGCGTTCGATCCGGACGAGATACTCGCCCTGAAGCGCGACCTCGATCACGATCTCACCGTGGACGGCCCGACCCTGGCCTCCCAGGCCCTGCGCGCCGGGCTGGTCGACGAGATCCATCTGCTGATGGCGCCGGTGATCGTGGGCGGCGGCCTGCGGTTCTTCCCCGACGGACTCCGAGCCGAGCTCGAGCTGCTCGAGCAGCGCGCCTTCGGCGGCGGAACCGCCTTCCTCCGCTACCGCGTCGGGGGCCGCCCGGGCTGAGCCGTGCCCGGGGAGGGGCGCCGCGCGGGTGCATCTTTCCGGGGAGTTTCGGCTAGACTTGCTCGGGTTGCGCGCTTCCGCGCGCGCCGACTGCGAAACCTGCGGGTTCCGGGGCGTAGCTCAGCTTGGCTAGAGCGCCCGCTTTGGGAGCGGGAGGTCGCAGGTTCGAATCCTGTCGCCCCGACCAGGGCCATCCGGTCCGATACGCAGCACGACACTCCGACGATGAGAGGCCAAATTGCCCAAGACGACCGCTGAGAAGCTCACTCCGACCCGCGCCAAGCTGAGCGTCGAGGTCACGCTCGACGAACTGGAGCCCTACCTCAAGCAGGCGTACCAGACGATCGCCGATCAGGTCTCGATCCCCGGCTTCCGCAAGGGCAAGGTCCCGGCCCCGATCATCGACCAGAGGATCGGCCGCGAGGCCGTCATCCAGGAGGCGGTCAACGCCTCGCTCGACGACTTCTACCAGTCGGCGCTCGAAGAGGCCGAGGAGCGCCCGATGGGCCGCCCGACCGCCGATGTCGAGCAGTGGCCCGACGCCAAGGATCCGAAGAGCGCCCTCGTGCTGGCCTTCGAGGTCGAGGTGCGCCCCGAGTTCGAGCTGCCCAAGTACGACGGGCTCAAGCTCACCGTCGACAACGTGCAGATCGACGAGGACGCGGTCGAGGCCGAGCTCACCAAGCTGCGCGAGCGCTTCGGCACCCTGGTGACCGTCGAGCGCCCCGCCAAGCACGGCGACTTCGTCGAGCTCGACCTCGTCGCCAAGATCGATGGCAACGAGGTGGATCAGGCCAGCGGCGTCTCCTACGAGATCGGCGCGGGCAACCTGCTCGAGGGCACCGACGAGGCGATCGAGACCCTCACCGCCGGTGAGTCGACCACCTTCACCTCGCAGCTGCTCGGCGGCGAGCACGAGGGTCAGGACGCGGAGGTCGAGGTCACCCTCACCGCGGTCAAGGAGCGCGAGCTGCCCGAGGCGGACGACGAGTTCGCCCAGCTGGCCAGCGAGTTCGACACCATCGCGGAGCTGCGCGACAGCCTCAAGGATCAGGTCGCCCGCGCCTCGGTCTTCGCCCAGGGCCAGCAGGCCCGGGATCTCTTCACCGAGACCCTCATCGAGCAGGCCGGCATTCCCGTCTCGGAGGAGCTCGTCGAGGACGAGGTGCACCGGCACCTCGAGGGCGAGGGGCGCCTCGAGGACGACGAGCACCGCGCCGAGGTGCGCAAGTCGGCCGAGCAGCAGATCCAGCTGCAGCTGCTCCTCGACGCGATCGTCGAGGCCGAGGGCGTGACCCCGACCCAGAACGAGCTCTCGCAGTACATCTTCCAGTCGGCCCAGCAGTACGGCATGGAGCCCACGCAGTTCCTCCAGGCGATCAGCCAGGGCAACCAGATGGGCGTCATCCTGGGTGAGGTCACCCGCAACAAGGCGCTCGCGATCGCGCTCGCCAAGGCCGAGGTGGTGGACCAGGACGGCAACTCGGTCGACCTGAGCGAGTTCACCGCGGTCGACAGCGAGGACGAGGCGGAGGCCGAGGTCGTCGAGGAGGCCGAGGAGATCGTCGAGGAGGCCGAGGCCGCAGAGGCAGCCGAGACGTCCGCCGAGGATGCCGAGGCCGCGAAGAAGGCCGCCCGCTCCGCCGCCGCGAAGAAGGCCGCCGCGACCCGCGCCGCCAAGAAGGCCGAGGCCGAGGCCCGGTCCGCCGAGTAGTCGCGCCGCCGCAGGCACGCGCGGCGTCTCCCGCGAGGATCCCCCCGCCCCGAGTCGATCGGGCCGGGGGGATCCTGCTGTCCGCGCCCCGCTCCGCTGCAACGCCGTGGGCGAACACGGCGGTTTCGGGACCGGCGAGTCGATACCCTCGAATCAAGCAACAACGAATGGAGCGCCGAATGGCAGAACAGACGCCACCGAACAGCGTGTTCGATCGCCTGCTGAAGGACCGGATCATCTGGCTCGGTTCCGAGGTGCGCGACGAGAACGCGAACGAGATCTGCGCGAAGATCCTGCTGCTCGCAGCCGAGGATCCCGAGGCCGATATCTACCTCTACATCAACTCGCCCGGCGGCTCGATCACCGCGGGCATGGCCATCTACGACACCATGTCGTTCGTGCCCAACGACATCGTCACGGTGGGCATCGGCATGGCGGCGTCGATGGGGCAGTTCCTGCTCACCGCCGGCACCCGGGGCAAGCGCTACATCACCCCGAACGCCCGCGTGCTGCTGCACCAGCCGCACGGCGGCTTCGGCGGCACCGCGAGCGACATCCAGACGCAGGCCGAGCTCATCGTCTCGATGAAGAACCGCCTCGCCGAGATCACGGCGGCGCAGACCGGCAAGACGGTCGAGCAGATCAACGAGGACGGCGACCGCGACCGGTGGTTCTCGGCCGAGGAGGCGCTCGAGTACGGATTCGTCGACTTCATCCGCGACTCCGCGAGCGACGTGGTCGGCGGCGGCGGTACGAGCAAGTAGGCGAGAGAGAGTGGATCGAGTTCCGATGAACATTGCAATGCCCAGCGCCCGTTACGTGCTGCCCTCCTTCGAGGAGCGCACCGCGTACGGCTACAAGCGCCAGGATCCCTACGCCAAGCTCTTCGAGGATCGCATCATCTTCCTCGGCGTGCAGGTGGACGACGCCTCGGCCGACGACGTGATGGCCCAGCTGCTGGTGCTCGAGAGCCAGGATCCCGAGCGCGACATCACCATGTACATCAATTCGCCGGGCGGCTCGTTCACCGCGATGACGGCGATCTACGACACGATGCAGTACATCCGCCCGCACGTGCAGACGGTGTGCCTCGGGCAGGCGGCGTCCGCCGCTGCCGTGCTGCTGGCCGGCGGCACCCCGGGCAAGCGCCTCGCGCTGCCGAACGCGCGCGTGCTGATCCACCAGCCCTCCACGGGGCAGGCCGGGCACGGGCAGGCGTCCGACATCGAGATCCAGGCCCGCGAGATCCTGCGCATGCGCGAGTGGCTCGAGGAGACGCTCTCGAAGCACTCCAAGCGCACGGTCGAGGAGGTCAACCGCGACATCGATCGCGACAAGATCCTCAGCGCGCAGGAGGCCCTCGAGTACGGTCTCGTCGACCAGGTGCTGACCAGCCGCAAGAACCCCCAGCCGGTGCTGCCGCAGTAGCGCATCGGGCCCCGACGGTACGCCGTCGGGGCCCGCGGCGTGCCGCCGGTGATTGTCAGTGGCGCCCGCTAGTCTCGTAGAGAGTCGTATTCCGTACGAGTGTGAAGGAGCCTCCGCATGGCGAAGATCGGCGAAAGCAGCGAGCTGCTCAAGTGCTCCTTCTGCGGCAAGTCGCAGAAGCAGGTGCAGCAGCTCATCGCCGGCCCTCAGATCTACATCTGCGACGAGTGCGTGGCGCTCTGCAACGAGATCATCGAGGAGCGCCTGTCCGAGCATCAGACCAGCGAGTCATCGGACTTCACCCTGCACAAGCCTCGCGAGATCGCCGATTTCCTCGACCAGTACGTGATCGGTCAGGATCGAGCCAAGCAGTCGCTCGCGGTCGCCGTGTACAACCACTACAAGCGGGTGCGGGCCGCATCCGTCCTCACCAGCGCCGATGTCGCGTCGGAGCAGGTGGAGATCGCCAAGTCCAACATCCTGCTCATCGGTCCCACCGGTTGCGGCAAGACCTATCTGGCGCAGTCCCTCGCCCGTCAGCTCGGCGTGCCCTTCGCGGTCGCCGACGCCACGGCCCTCACCGAGGCCGGCTACGTGGGCGAGGACGTCGAGAACATCCTGCTCAAGCTGCTGCAGGCCGCCGACTTCGATGTGCAGCGCGCCGAGACCGGCATCATCTACATCGACGAGATCGACAAGATCTCCCGGAAGGCCGAGAACCCCTCGATCACCCGCGATGTCTCGGGCGAGGGCGTGCAGCAGGCGCTGCTCAAGATCCTCGAGGGCACCGTGGCGTCGATCCCGCCCCAGGGCGGCCGGAAGCACCCGAACCAGGAGTTCATCCAGCTCGACACCACCAACATCCTCTTCATCGTCGCCGGCGCATTCGCGGGCCTCGAGGAGATCATCGGATCCCGCCTGGGCAAGGGCGGGATCGGCTTCGGCTCGCCGGTCGCGAGCAAGCGCAACGACGAGGAGCTGTTCGCCGCGGTGCAGCCCGAGGATCTGCACAAGTTCGGTCTCATCCCCGAGTTCATCGGCCGGCTCCCGGTGGTCGCGACGGTCGACCCCCTCGACGTCGAAGCGCTGACGCGCATCCTCACCGAGCCGCGCAACGCGCTCGTCAAGCAGTACCAGCGCATGTTCGAGCTCGACGGCGTCGGCCTCGAGTTCGAGGCGGCGGCGCTCGAGGCGATCGCGGAGCAGGCGGTGGCACGGAAGACGGGCGCCCGCGGCCTGCGCGCGATCCTCGAGAACCTGCTCGGCCCCGTCATGTTCGAGGTGCCCTCGGCCGGTGACGTCGCGAAGGTCGTGGTCACCCGCGAGTCGGTGCTGGGGGAGTCGGCCCCGCTCGTGCTCGAGTCGCGTCGCGGGGAGCGCGAGAGCGCCTGACGGGCTCGGGCGGATGAGCCCGCGCACCAATCTTTGCTCGAGGTGGCGAAAGGAGATAAGCTTTTCAGGGGTGGGATTTACATGGGTTAAGCAGAACCTGTGAAGTTCACATCTTTTTTAGTCATCTCGCTTGTTTCAGTATTCTCATTTCTGCCAGCGAGCACCTCGCAAACTCTCGCTCCCCAAATATGGCCTTCCGGGGACGCTCATGTGGTGACTGTGATCGGGAGCGAGACTATTGACGTCTCTCGGAAGCAGGCCGGAGCTCCCTCGCTCGTTGTACCTTATCTCAGCACCGAAAGCCATATGCAGTGCATGGTATGGGGAACTCGAAATGGAAACTTGCGACCTATAAGGTCAAGGACCATGGCGCATTCAGCGGCAACGTGAAGCTTCTTTGCGGTACGAGTAAGGGGTCAGGCTATCGTCACATCAACTACCGTCACAAGAAGGACTGGTTCAAGAAACTCAACTGGAAGAAGAACGAGACTGAGGCCAACTGGGATCTGTTCATGAAGAGTTCTGTGAAGGCCATCCTGAGGGCCCCTCTGAGCGTCTACACGCAGAAGGACAGCAAGCGTTGCTATCAGTCGACGGTCACGCAGAAGTACATCAAGAAGGGAAAGTGGTGGATCAGCGCACCTGGAAGGCTGCCGTAGTGCTTTCCAAGAACCACAAGACAATCATTACTGCGTACCCGGGGAGTTGTGGCCGATGAGCGACTCACCCGCAGAGCGCACTGCCGCCATCACCTTCGCATCCGACTACGGAGCTTTCCCGCTGTGGTGCTATGACAGCGATGGCGACGTCGTAGATTTCGATGAGCGGCTAGTCACAGGAGAACTTCTTCAGCGAATCAACGCCTGGAACGATGTCTTTCAGACTCAGTACGACCCGGAGCAGGGATGGTCGGGTGTTGAGAGATGCCGCCAGCAGTACGTGTCGGGGTCGGAGATATTCAGCGCATTGCAGGAAGAAGTGGCGCCCCATGTCTCGGTGAGCTACGACTTCTGGGAAACAGCGGTCAACGGCACGGACTATGATCTAGAGGCAATCGCAGGGAAGAAGGACAGCTAGCCCGTCCGCTCGATGTCGTAGCTGAGCAGCACGCTGCCGTCGGACTGCGGCAGCGTCAGCGCGTCGACCACGAGGCGCTGATTGCTCAGCGTCGCCGACACCCCGCCCTCGGGGGTGGCGGCCGAGTCCGCGACGCTGAAGCCGTTCGAGCTGATCACGGTCTGCCACCGGGTATCGGCCTCGCGCGCGTCGGCGGCGCGCAGCACGAGGAACCAGCCGCCCGAGGCCCGCTCGCCGACGTCGTCGATCACGGCTCCCGAGCCGATGACGAAGTCCCCGCTCGGGAACGACGACGGGATCTCGGTGTGCTTGGGAGTGCCGCCCTCCGGCTCCCGCTCCGGCCAGCTGTCCTCACCCGTCGCGTCGCTCGCCGCGCGCGGCTTCCCCTCGCCCGAGGCCGAAGCGCCCGCACCGCTCTCGCTGCTCCCGGTTCCGTCGGCGCCCGCCGAGCTCGCCGAATCGGCGCCGGCCGCCGTGGAGGAGCCGTTCTGGGACGTCGGGGTCGGAGTCGCGTCGCCCCCGCCATCGGTCTCGGGCGCGCACCCGGTCGCGCCGAGCGCGCATCCCAGCAGCAGTGCCGCGCCGATGGCCGCCCGCTGCGCGGCTCGCTCGCCGAATCGGATCCCGTGCGCCATATCGTCCCCTTCGAATCGCCGCGGTCAGCTCAGCCAGTCGTCCTCATCGGTATCGTCCTCGTCGGTAGCGGGATCTCCGGTACCGGGATCCCCGTCCGCCGGGATGGCCTCGACCACCACACTACCCGTCCCGTCCGCGGTCACGAGCGCGACGGGCTCGAGACCCGCTCCGCCGAGCAGGCAGCGCGGCCGGCCCTCCAGCCAGGTGAGCGTCCAGGAGTCCGCCTCCGGGTGAGCGGCCTCCTGCGCGGCGATCGCCGGGTGCAGCTCCGGGGGCACGCCGCGGTGCGGGGGAGTCCCCGCCGCCCAGCGCGCCCCCAGCTGCATCTCAGGCCTCCGTCTGCTCGAGACGGATCTCGGCGACGGTCACCGCGTCGACGTCGGCGGCCTCGATGCGCAGTTCGGCGATGCGGCCCACGGCCGCGAGGTCGTCGGCCGCCAGGGCGATCCGGTCGCGCACCGCGGCGGGCGCGTGCACCACGGCCAGCTCGACCGGGGTGCGCTGCGACGCCTTGGCGGCCGTCTTCGCGCCGCGCACGCCGATGAGGGCGCCGCCGACGAGACCCAGCAGGCCCGCGTCGGCCTCGGCGCCGGCGAGATCCGCCGCCTCGGCGGCCACCGGCCACGCGGCGCGGTGCACCGAGCCTTCGCCGAACCACGACCACACCTCTTCGGTCGCGTAGGGCAGGAACGGCGCGAGCAGCCGCACGAAGGCCGAGAGCGCGGTGCGCAGGGCCGTCACGGCGGAGGCCTGCGGCTGCCCCGCGGCATTGTGCGCGCGCTCCTTCACGAGCTCCAGGTAGTCGTCGCAGAAGGTCCAGAAGAACGACTCGGTGATCTCGAGTGCACGCTGGTGGTCGTAGGCGTCGAAGGCGCGCGTGGCGTCCTCGATCACCTGCGCGAGCGAGGCGAGCATCGAGCGGTCGAGCGCCTCGGTCACGGCGCCGGCGCCCGAGGCGTCGAACGACAGCGTGAACTTGGCGGCGTTGAGCAGCTTGATGGCCAGGCGCCGGCCGATCTTGATCTGCGTCGGGTTCTGCGGGTCGAAGGCCGCGTCGGTGCCGAGCTTGGCGGAGGCAGCCCAGTAGCGCACCGCATCGGAGCCGTGCTGCGCGAGGAGGCCCGCGGGGGTGACGACGTTGCCCTTCGACTTCGACATCTTCTTCCGGTCGGGGTCGAGGATCCAGCCCGAGATGCCCGCATTCCGCCACGGCAGTCGACCGGACTCGAGCTCGGAGCGCAGCAGCGTCGAGAACAGCCAGGTGCGGATGATGTCCTGCCCCTGCGGGCGCAGGCTGTACGGGTAGACCAGATCGAAGAGCTCGGGATCGCGCTCCCAGCCGCCCGCGAGCTGGGGGGTGAGCGACGAGGTGGCCCAGGTGTCCATCACGTCGACCTCGCCCTGGAAGCCGCCGGGCACGCCGCGCTGATCCTCGACGTAGCCCGCGGGCACGTCGCTCGACGGGTCGACGGGCAGCTGGTCCTCGGCGGGGAGGATCGGCCGGTCGAACACCGGGTTGCCCTCGGCGTCGAGCGGATACCAGACGGGGATCGGCACGCCGAAGAAGCGCTGGCGCGAGATGAGCCAGTCGCCCGAGAGCCCCTCGACCCAGTTCTCGTAGCGCACCCGCATGAAGTCGGGATGCCAGTCGAGCTCGCGACCGTGCGCGAGGAGGCGCTCGCGCAGCTCCTCATCCCGTGCGCCGTTCGTGATGTACCACTGACGGGTCGAGACGATCTCGAGCGGCTTGTCGCCCTTCTCGAAGAACTTCACGGGGTGACTGATCTTGCGGATCTCGCCCACGAGCTCGCCCGAGGCCTGCAGAGCCTCGACCACGGTCTGCTTCGCGCTGAACACCGTCTTGCCGGCGATCTGCGCGTACGCGTCGCGGCCCCGCTCGGAGACGATCGCCTCGGGGGACTCGGCGATGACGCGACCGTCGAAGCCGAGGATCGCGCGGTTGGGGAGGTCGAGCTCGCGCCACCAGATCACGTCGGTGACGTCGCCGAAGGTGCAGATCATCGCGATGCCGGTGCCCTTGTCCTGCTGCGCGAGGTGGTGGGCCACGATCGGCACCTCCACGTCGAAGAGGGGGGTGCGCACGGTGGTGCCGAAGAGCGGCCGGTAGCGCTCGTCGTCCGGATGCGCGACGAGCGCCACGCACGCCGCGAGCAGTTCGGGGCGGGTGGTGTCGATGAGGATGTCGCCCGAGCCGTCGCTCTTGTGGAAGGCGAGGGTGTGATATGCGCTGGGCTGCTCGCGGTCCTCGAGCTCGGCCTGGGCCACCGCGGTGCGGAAGGTCACGTCCCACAGCGTGGGGGCCTGCGCCTGGTACGCCTCGCCGCGCTCGACGTTGCGGATGAACGCGAGCTGCGAGGCGCGCAGCGACTCCTCGCCGATCGTGCGGTAGGTCTGCTTCCAGTCGACCGAGAGTCCCAGCGTGCGCCACAGATCCTCGAACTGCTTCTCGTCCTCGACCGTCAGGCGCTCGCACAGCTCGATGAAGTTGCGGCGCGAGATGGGCTGCTGGTCCGCGGCCTTGATGCTCTTGCCGTCACCGCCCTCGTGCGGGGGCACGAAGCCGTCGACGTAGGGGAGCGAGGGATCGCAGCGCACACCGTAGTAGTTCTGCACGCGGCGCTCGGTGGGCAGCCCGTTGTCGTCCCAGCCCATGGGGTAGAA
This sequence comes from Leucobacter sp., assembly GCF_053528595.1. Lineage (NCBI taxonomy): Bacteria > Bacillati > Actinomycetota > Actinomycetes > Micrococcales > Microbacteriaceae > Leucobacter > Leucobacter sp. The sequence continues at coordinate 10,686 of NZ_JAIVPF010000052.1, forward strand.
GACCCGCTTGCCCCGCATGCGCTGATAGCGGGCCACGGTGTCGGTGTGCGTGTAGGAGAAGACGTGGCCCACGTGCAGCGATCCCGAGGCCGTGGGTGGCGGGGTGTCGATGCTGTAGACCTCGTCGGCCGTCGCGCCCTCACGCGGGAAGGCGTAGGTGCCCGTCTCCTCCCAGATCGCTCCCCACTTCGCTTCGAGACCCTCGAGGGCCGGCTTGTCGGGGATCGCGCTCATGGTGGGACTCCGTTTTCGCTATGGGCGGCACCGCGTGGTCGAGCCTGCGGGACTCTGCCGAGCCCGCGGGGTTCTGGTGCCTGATGGTCAACCCGCCCAGTCTATCGTCCTTCCCGCTCCGCCCCCTCCGGCAGCACGACCGTTTCCCAGCCCGCGAGATCGCGCAGCATGCCGCGGTCGTGCGTGGACACGACGACCGCGGCGGGCGAGTGGACGAGCGCCTCCGTGAGCTCGTCGATCAGGGGGATCGAGAGGTGGTTGGTGGGCTCGTCGAGGATGAGCACGTCCGGCTGCGCGAGCAGCGCGAGAGCGAGATCCAGCCTCCGCTGCTGTCCGATCGAGAGCTCCCGCACCGGTCTCGCGCGCTCCGCGGCGTCGAGCAGGCCGAGCGAGGAGAGCGGGGCGATGCGCGACTCCCGCAGCTCGCCGCGCGCGACGAGCCGGTCGGCCCGCCTGCGATAGAGGCCCGCGGCGGTGGCGGACCCGGAATCCCGGAAGCCCGACTCCTGGGCGAGCGCCGCGATCCGCGCCCCGTCCCGGCGCAGCACACGGCCCGCGGACGGCTCCAGCGCGCCCGAGAGGACGCCCAGCAGCGTGGACTTGCCCGCGCCGTTCGGGCCCCGCACCAGCAGGCGATCGCCCGCTCCGAGCGCGCAGCCGACGGAGATGATCAGCCGAGGTGCGAGCGAGACGCGCTCCGCCGCGAGCAGCACGCCCCGCAGCGCGACCCGGTACTCGGGCGCCGCGAGCCGCAGCGGCGGCTCCGGCACCTCGAGGGCGTGCGCCTCGAGGTCGGCCTGGCGGCGCTTCACGCTCTGCACCGCGCTCGGGGCCCGGGTCGCCCGCTGGTGCTTCCCCGTACCCTTGGGAGGCCTCCAGCCGCTCACCAGTCGCTGCTGCTGCGCGAGGAGATCGTCGCGCAGGCGGGCCTCCGTGTCGCGCTGCTCGGCGAAGGCCTGCTCCCAGCGCGCCCGATCGGCGCGCTTGCCCGAGACCCAGCCGTCGTACCCGCCGCCGTGCACGCGCGGCGAGCCGTCGATGCTCGGGTCGAGGTCGACGAAGGTCTCGGCGATGTCCCGCAGCAGTCCGCGGTCGTGGCTCACCAGGGCGAAGCCGCCGGGACGGCCGCGCAGTCCGGCGGTGAGGAAGTCGAGGGCCGCCGCGTCGAGGTGATTGGTCGGCTCGTCGAGCAGCAGCAGCTCGGCGTCGCCCCCGAGCAGGCAGGCGAGGCGCACGCGGTAGCGCTGGCCGACGGAGAGCTCGCGCAGCGGCCGGGCACGATCGGTCTCGGCGTCGAGCGCCTCGAGGGCGACGGTGATGCGGCGCTCTGCGTCCCACGCGTCGAGGCGGGTGGCGACGTCGAGCACGGTCGCGTAGGCGTGCTCGGCCTGTGCGGCCTGCGCGGCGCCTCCGCCGGCCGCCAGCGCGATGGCGGCGGCGTCGAGCGCCGCCAGCGCGTCGAGCGAGTCCCGGATGGCGAAGGCGACGGCCTCGCCGACCGTGCGCTCGTCGTCGGCGGGCATCTCCTGCTCGGCGACCTCGATCCGGCCGTGCCGGGTCAGGGCCCCGGCCGAGGGTCCGAGGAGGCCGGCGAGCGCGGCGAGCAGCGTGGACTTGCCGCGTCCGTTCTCGCCCACGACGGCGATGCGCGATCCCTCGCGCACGGTCAGGTTCAGGTCGCGGATCACGGGGCGACCGCCCCGTTCGATGGTCAGGTCGCGCGCGGTGATCTGGGCGCGCGGGTGTCGCGAGGACGAGTGGTGCATGACGTTCTCTCTGCATCTGGCACCGGGTGCGGCGGATCGCCGCACGGCAGCGGTGCGTTGAACGGGTCTCGGGTCGAGGGCCGTTCTCAGATGTAGAAGTAATGCGTATGCACGCCTTCACGATACCAGGTCGCGGGGGCCTGGCCGGGGAGACGGCGAGGCCCCCGCCGAGTCGGCGGGGGCCTCGCGTGGGGCGCGGAGCGGAGGACCGGGCGTCAGGCGGTCAGCGACGCGACGTACTCCTGGTTCTCGGCGGCCCACTCGGCGACGATCTCCTCGTACTTCGAGGGGTCGGTGTTCTCGTTGAACATCTCGTTCTCCAGCGAGTGCAGCAGCTCCGAGTCCATCGTGAACGCCTGCAGCCACGCGGCGACCTCGGGGAAGTCCTCCGCGAAGGTCGCGCTGCCGTAGCTGTAGAGGCTCTCGGCGTCCCCCAGCGTGCCCTCCGGATCCTCGAGGTCCTTGATGGGGAAGGCGTCGTAGGCCCAGTGCGGGCGCCACAGGGTGACCGCGACGTTCTCGCCCGCCTCGGTCGCCGCCTGCAGCTCGGCGAGCATGGCGGGGGTCGAGGAGGTCGTGTACTCCAGGCCCTCGAGGCCGTAGGCGGGGATCACGGCCTCGGTCGTGGCCTCGGTGAGGCCCGCCCCCGGCTCGATGCCGACGAGCCGGTCGCCGAACAGGTCCGCTTTGTCGGCGAGCTCGTCCAGCGAGTCGATCGGCGCGTCCTCGTTCACCGCGATGGTGAGCTTCGCCTCGTCGTTCCAGGCCCCGAGCTCGGTGATGCGGTCGCCGAACTCCTCGAGGTAGGAGCGGTGGGTGAGCGGCAGCCACACGTCGAAGGTCACGTCGTAGTCGCCCTCGGCGACCCCGAGGAAGACGGCGCCCGGATCGGCCTCGTTGAGATTGACCTCGTACCCCTCATCCTCGAGCACGTGCTTCCACAGGTGGCTGACGGCGATGGCCTCGTCCCAGTTGAAGAGGCCGACCTCGATCGTCCCCTTCGAGTCGGGGGCATCGCCCGAGGTGCAACCCGTCAGTGCCAGGGCCGCGGCCGCTCCGGCGGCGATGGCGCCGGTCAGAAAGCGCTTGTTCATGGTGTTCCCTTCCTCGTGTTTCTCTACTGGGTCTTCTGCGGGCTCTTCGCCCGGGTCCTCTGCGGGCGCTTCGCCGTCCCCGGCCTCCGCGCCTTGCCGAAGGCGCCGGTCACGCGGTCCAGGATCATGGCGAGGATCACGACCGAGAGGCCCGCCTCGAAACCGAGGCCGACGTTGATCGTCTGCAGGCTCTTCACGACGTCCCCGCCGAGGCCGCCGGCCCCGACCATGCCGGCGATGACCACCATCGACAGCGAGAGCATGATGACCTGGTTGACGCCCGCCATGATGCTCGGCATCGCGAGCGGGAGCTGGATCTGGCGCAGGATCCGGCCCGGCTTCGCGCCGAAGGCCTGGCCCGCCTCGATCACCTCGCGATCCACGCCGCGGATCCCGAGCTCCGTGAGGCGCACGCCCGGGGCGAGCGCGAACAGGATGGTCGCGACGATGCCGGGGGCGACCCCGAGGCGGAACAGCATGAGCGCGGGGATCAGGTAGACGAAGGCGGGCATGGTCTGCAGGAAGTCGAGGACCGGGCGGATGATCTTCGAGGCGGTGTCGTTGCGGGCCGCGAGGATGCCCAGCGGGATCGCGATCGCGAGCGCGATGAGCGTCGCGAGGATCACGAGCGCGAGGCTGTCCATGGCGTTCTCCCACTGGTTCACGCCGAAGATCACGAGCAGGCCGAGGGCGCTGCCGACGGCGAGCCTCCAGCCCTTCGCGAACCAGGCGATCACGGCGATGACGACGATGACGGCCCAGAACGGCGGGGCGCCGAGCACGAGATCGAGGGCCTCGTACATGCCGCGCAGGATCGCGCGCAGCACCGAGAACAGGCCGGAGAACGAGGAGGTGAGCCAGTCGACGAAGACGTCGGTCCACTGCCCCAGGGGGATGCGGAAGTCGTTCATGCGCGCGCCTCCTCGGACTCGGCGAGCATCGCCGTGATCGTGGCCGCCGGCACCGTGGGCGTGGGCTCGATGACCGGGATCTCGGTGGTCGCGGCGGGCAGGTCCGTGAGCGCGGCGAGCAGTGTGACGCGGGGGACGACCCCGATGAGGCGATCCTGCGCGTCCACCACGGCGACCGGCAGCGGGCTCTCGACGGCGAGCTCGAAGAGCTCGGAGATGTACTGGTCGGGTGTGACGATCGACGGGGTCGGGCGCAGCAGCTGCGTGAGGTCCGTGCCGCCCTCGCGCACCTGGCGCAGCACGTCGCGATCGCGCACCACTCCGAGCAGGCGGCGGGCACCGGTGGTGACGAAGCACGCGGAGGTCTGCAGGTCGCGCATCGTGCGCAGGGCGGTGCGGGGGCCCGCCGACGCCGGCACGACGGCGCGCGGCGGTTCCATGACGTCGCCGGCGGTGAGCACCCGGGCCCGGTCGACGTCCTGCACGAACTGGGCGACGTAGTCGTTGGCGGGGTCGGTGAGGATGTCGTTGGGGGTGCCGACCTGCACGATGCGGCCGTCGCGCATCACGGCGATGCGGTCGCCCAGGAACATGGCCTCGTTGAGGTCGTGCGTGATGAACACGATGGTCTTGTGCAGCTCCTGCTGCAGCTCGATCAGCTGCTCCTGCATCTCCCGCCGGATGAGGGGGTCGAGCGCGGAGAACGCCTCGTCCATGAGCAGCACGTCGGTGTCGGCGGCGAAGGCGCGCGCGATCCCGACCCGCTGCTGCATGCCGCCGGAGAGCTCGCTCGGCAGCCGATCCTCCCAGCCGCCGAGTCCGACGCGTTCGAGCCAGTGCCGAGCCCGCTCGCGGCGTTCGTCGGGCGCGACGCCCTGGATCTCGAGCCCGTAGGCCACGTTGTCGAGCACCGTGCGGTGGGGGAGCAGCGCGAAGTGCTGGAACACCATCGACATGCGGTCCCGGCGCAGGGCGCGCAGCTCGGCGGCGCCGAGACCCGCGACCTCGGTGCCGAAGACGCTGATCGAGCCGTCGGTGGTGTCGTTCAAGCCGTTGAGCATGCGGATCAGGGTCGACTTGCCCGAGCCGCTGAGCCCCATCACGACGAAGATCTCTCCGCTGCGGACCGCGAAGCTCGCGTCGATCACCGCGGCCGTGCCGTGCGACCGCACCTCGTCTCGCGACGCGCCGGCCTTGAGCTGCTTCACCACCTCCCGCGGGCGACGCCCGAAGACCTTGTACGCGCGGCGCACCTCGATGGCGGGCGCGCCGGTGGCGGGGATCCCGGTCGGATCCCCGTCGGACTGTTCAGTTGTTCTGCTCAATTCTCAACTCCTCTGGCGTCGGGAGCGCGGGTTCCGGGCATGCCGAATCGACGCCGCGCGGCCCGTGCGGGCGCGGCCGTCCCCCGCGGCCCCGACGGGCCGGACATCGTATTGCGGAGCCGGTACCGGTCGTCGGTCGTCGCACCCGCGCCCGGCTCACCGGATCTCAGTGATTTCGTTCCGAGCGGCGCGACGAGCGACACGGTGGATATGCGCTCAACGCTTCTTCGACGCTAACAACGTCGTCGAGCGACGTGCAAAGCGAGGGGAGTGGTTTCCCGAGCGATATCTGCCGAATCTCTTGCCCTGACCAGGGGTTTCACAAAAGGGGTATCGTTACCCGGTCGTTATACTCGGCCGGATTCGAATCCCGATCCGAGAGAGCCGAGGCCTCAGCCTCCCGCTCGGCGGGTGCGATAGACTGATGCGCAACGACCGCGAACCGGCCATCACCGGGGAGTCTTCGGAAGAACGGCGGGAGCCGCTCGGCAACGAGACGGATCCCGGCTCAGTAGAACCGAACGGGTACGGCCCGTCACAGCCGAACGAAGTGGCCGTGCACCCCGCCGAAGGCGGAGCGCGCGGCAAGCGGGGTGGTACCGCGGGACCGGGATCCTGGATCTCCGATCTCGTCCCGGCACGAGAGCGATCACGACGGCGACCGTGAATGTCGGCGGTCGTCGGCAACATGGATCGCAGCACGTCAGTAGCCGGAATCGAGAAGGATCCCATGCCGTACCCCCAGCAGCACACCCCGGGCGCCCCGTCGTCCGCGGACGGGCCGTCGCAGGCCGCCGGAGTCAGCCCCTCGCCGAAGTTCCCGGAGATCGAGCAGCGCGTGCTCGCGTTCTGGCGGCAGGACGACACCTTCCGCGAATCGATCCGCAGCCGCGAGGGCGCCGAGGAGTGGGTCTTCAACGACGGCCCCCCGTTCGCCAACGGCCTGCCGCACTACGGGCATCTGCTGACCGGCTACGCCAAGGACGTGTTCCCCCGGTTCCAGACCATGCGCGGGCGCAGGGTCGAGCGCCGCTTCGGCTGGGACACCCACGGCCTTCCCGCCGAGCTCGAGGCGATGAAGCAGCTCGGAATCACGGAGAAGTCCGAGATCGAGGAGATGGGCGTCGCGACGTTCAACGAGAAGGCCCGCGCCTCGGTGCTCCAGTACACCCGCGAGTGGGAGGACTACGTCACCCGCCAGGCGCGATGGGTCGACTTCGAGAACGACTACAAGACGCTCAACCTGGGCTACATGGAGAGCGTCATCTGGGCCTTCAAGCAGCTCTACGACAAGGGCCTCGCCTACGAGGGATCCCGCATCCTGCCCTACTGCTGGCGCGACGAGACCCCGCTCTCGAACCACGAGCTGCGCATGGACGACGACGTCTACCAGATGCGGCAGGACCCCTCGGTGACCGTCACCTTCCCGCTGACAGGCGCCCGCGCGTCCGAGCTCGGGCTCGAGGATGTGCGCGCGCTCGCGTGGACGACGACGCCCTGGACCCTGCCCACCAACCTCGCGCTCGCGGTCGGCCCCGGCATCTCCTACGCGGTCGTTCCCGCCGGTCCGGAGGGCGCAGCGGACGGAGCCGCGGCGGGGGAGCGCAGCTACCTGCTCGCGTCCGAGCTGGTCGCGAACCACGCGAAGGAGCTCGGCTACGAGTCCGCCGACGCGGCCCGGACGGCCGTCGAGCGCACGGTGCTCGGCTCCGAGCTCTCGGGGGTGCGCTACGAGCGGCTCTTCGACTACTACGCCGATGCCGAGGCCTGGGGCACGGAGCACGCCTGGCAGATCCTCGTCGACGACTACGTCTCGACGGCCGACGGCACGGGCATCGTGCACCAGGCGCCGGCGTACGGCGAGGACGACATGCGCATCTGCGCCGTCGCGAACATCCCCGTCATCGTGAGCGTGGACGACAGCGGCCGCTTCCTGAAGTCCGTGCCCGACGTCGCGGGCGAGCTCTGGGCCGACGCGAACCGCCCGCTCATCCGTATGCTCAAGCAGCGGGGCCGACTGCTGCGCGAGGCGAGCTACGAGCACTCCTACCCGCACTGCTGGCGCTGCCGCAATCCGCTCATCTACAAGGCCGTCTCGAGCTGGTTCGTGCGGGTCACCGAGATCAAGGACCGCATGCTCGAGGTCAACGAGCAGATCACCTGGGTGCCCGAGAACGTCAAGCACGGCCAGTTCGGCAAGTGGCTCGAGGGCGCCCGCGACTGGTCGATCAGCCGCAACCGCTACTGGGGATCGCCCATCCCCGTCTGGAAGAGCGACGACCCCGATCACCCGCGCGTCGACGTCTACGGCTCCGTGGCCGAGCTCGAGGCCGACTTCGGCGAGCTGCCGCGCAACGCGGCCGGCGAGATCGATCTGCACCGGCCCTACATCGACGAGCTGACCCGCCCGAACCCCGACGATCCGACCGGGCGCTCCACGATGCGCCGCATCGAGGACGTCATGGACGTGTGGTTCGACTCGGGTTCGATGCCGTTCGCCCAGGCGCACTACCCGTTCGAGAACCAGGAGTGGTTCGACACGCACCAGCCGGCCGACTTCATCGTCGAGTACATCGGCCAGACGCGCGGCTGGTTCTACGTGCAGCACGTGCTCGCCACCGCGCTCTTCGACCGCCCCGCCTTCACGAACGTCATCAGCCACGGCATCGTGCTCGGCAGCGACGGCAACAAGATGTCGAAGTCGCTGCGCAACTACCCCGACGTCAACGAGGTCTTCGACCGCGACGGCTCGGACGCGATGCGGTGGTTCCTCATGGCGTCGCCCGTGGTGCGCGGAGGCAACCTCGTCGTCACCGAGGAGGGCATCCGCGAGGGCGTGCGGCAGTTCATCCTGCCGCTGTGGAACAGCTGGTACTTCTTCAGCCTCTACGCCAACGCGGACGGCGTCGAGGCCGTGCGCCGCACCGACTCGAGCGATCCGCTCGACCGGTACATCCTCGCGAAGACCGGCCAGCTGATCCGCGACGTCGAGGGGCACCTCGAGGGACTCGACACGACCTCCGCAGCCGAGGCGCTGCGGGGCTACGCCGAGGTACTCACCAACTGGTACGTGCGGCGCTCGCGCGATCGCTTCTGGGAGGGGACAGCCGGCCAGAACGGCAAGGCGGAGAACCGCCGGGCGTTCGACACGCTGTACACGGTGCTCGAGACCGTGGCGCGCGTCGCCGCGCCCCTGGCGCCGCTCGTGACGGAGGAGCTGTGGCGCGGCCTCGGCTACACGGCGGGGCGCAGCGCCGGCCGCTCGGTGCATCTCGAGGACTGGCCGGACGCAGCCGAGTTCCCCGACGATCCCGAACTCGTCGCCGCGATGGACGAGGTGCGGCAGATCACCTCGCAGGCGCTCGCGCTGCGCAAGGCGCGCCGCCTCCGCGTGCGGCTCCCGCTCGCCGAGCTCACCGTCGTCACCTCGCGTCCGCAGGCGCTCGAGCCCTTCGCGGGCATCCTGCGCGAGGAGCTCAACGTGAAGTCGGTGCGTCTCGTGCAGCAGACCGAGTCGAGCGCCGAGGAGCACGGCGTCGTGCAGACGCTCGCGGTGAACGCGCGCGCGGCCGGGCCGCGCCTCGGCAAGCAGGTGCAGCAGGCCATCAAGGCGGCGAAGTCGGGCGATTGGAGCGAGCAGGACGGCGTCGTGGTGGCGGGCGGCATCCCGCTCGAGCCGCAGGAGTACGAGCTCACCCTGCGCGCCGGTGCGGCCGACGGGTCCGACGAGGGCCCGGCCCTCGCGCTGATCCCCGGCGGCGGCTTCGTGCTGCTCGCCACGGAGACGACGCCCGAGCTCGAGTCCGAGGGCGTCGCGCGCGACGCGATCCGCGCGGTGCAGGAGGCGCGCAAGAACGCGGGGCTCGACGTGAGCGACCGCATCGTGCTCGCGCTGAACGCCGCACCGGAGCACGCCGAGGCGCTCGAGGCGCACGGTGCGCTGATCGCGGCGGAGACGCTGGCCGTCGGCTTCGCGGCCCAGGCGCTGCCCGCCGAGGAGTTCACCGGCCTGCTGCAGCGGCTGCCCGAGACCGGGCCGGGCGTGTTCATGTCGAGCGCGCAGGCCCTCGGCTCCGCCAAGGACCCGCTGGTCGTCACCATCGACGCCACCGATCACTGGAAGACGGGGGCCGCGGAGTGAGCGCCGCAGCGGACCGCGTCTACGCCGAGCTGCTCGAGCGTGTCGGCGAGGCGAACCCGCGCCCCCGCATCGAGCCGGTGCGGCGCCTCGCGGAACTCGCGGGGTCGCCGCAGCTCTCCTACCCGGTGCTCCAGGTCGCGGGCACGAACGGCAAGACCTCTACCAGCCGGGCCATCGAGTCGCTCCTGCGCGCGCACGGGCTCCGCACGGGGCTGTTCACCAGCCCCCACCTGGTCGATTTCACCGAGCGCTTCCAGATCGACGGCGCACCGATCGACGGCGCGGTGCTCGCCGCGGCGTGGGAGGAGCTGCGGCTGCCCCTCGAGATCGTCGACGCCGAGCTCCAGGCCGCGCAGCAGGGGCCGATCACGTTCTTCGAGGCGCTCGCGGTGCTCGCCTTCACGGCGTTCGCGGACGCGCCCGTCGAGGCGGCGGTCGTCGAGGTCGGTATGGGCGGGGAGTGGGACGCCACCAACATCGTCGACGCCCGCGTCGCCGTGTTCACCCCGATCGACCTCGATCACACCGCGATCCTCGGCCCCGACATCGAGACGATCGCGCGCACGAAGGCCGGCATCGTGAAGCCGGGCAGCACCGTCGTCACCGCCGAGCAGGATCCGGCGGCCCTCGCGGAGCTCGAGGAGGCGGCCGAGCGCAACGGATCGCGGTTCGTCGTGCAGGGGCGCGACTTCCGCCTGGTGGAGGACCGCCTCGCCGTCGGCGGTCGCCAGATCGACGTCATCGGTCTGACCGGCCGGCCCTACGACCCCGCGTTCGTGCCGCTCTTCGGCCGCCACCAGGCGGAGAACACGGTGCTCGCCATCGCGGCCGTCGAGGCGTTCTTCGGGTCGGAGCGACCGGTGCCCGAGGAGGTGCTCGACGAGGGGCTCGCGCAGCTCACCTCGCCGGGACGCCTGCAGCTCATCGGGACCGATCCGGCCGTCTACGTCGACGCGGCCCACAACCCGCACGGCGCCGAAGCGCTCGTGCGCGCCGTCGCCGAGTCGTTCGTCTTCGAGGAGCTGGCGCTCGTGATCGGGGTGCTCGCGGAGAAGGACGCGTTCGGGGTGCTGGAAGCCCTCGCCCCGATCGCCCACCGGGTCACGCTGACGCCCGTGGACTCGCCGCGCAGCACCGAGGCGGCCGAGCTGCGGGGGATCGCCGAGGACGCGATCCCCGACACCCCGATCGAGGTCGCCGATTCGCTGCCCGAGGCCCTCGACGAGGCCCGGGCCTGGGCCGAGCGCGCCGAGGGGCGCGCCGTGCTCGTGGTGGGATCGGTGCTGCTGGCGGGGGAGGCCATCGCGCACTCCCGCTCCGAGGGATGGGGGATCGCATGAGCCGGGAGCGCACGGGGCCGCTCCCCGAGCCGTCCGAGGGGGGCCAACCGGCCGAGGAGCTGCGGCTCTCGCCGTCCGAGACGATGGCGCACAACTCGGCGATGCGGATCTCCGGCGCTCGCCGGGGCCCGCAATCGACCCAGAAGGCGCTCGCATCGGTGGTGCTCGGCTTCGAGCTCATCATCGTGGTGCTCATCGGCCTCACCATCTTCGGCCTGAGTGTGCTCGAGCCCCGCGAGCTCGGACTCTACATCGGCGGCGGGCTCGCGATCGCGATCATCGCGGGTCTCGCCACGGTGCGCGTCGGCCGCGTCGGCATCGTCATCGGGTGGGCGGTGCACGCGCTCATGCTGGCGACCGCGATCCTGCTGCCCCCGGCGCTGATCGTGGGGCTGCTCTTCACCGCGCTCTGGATCTACTGCATGGTCAAGGGCGCCCAGATCGATCGGGACCGACAGGACTGGCTGGCCGCTCAGGGCGGCTAAGCTGGGGGATCGGGGCGGTTTCCCGCCCCGTCGATTTCCCGTGTGACGAAGGAGCGTGCATGTCCGTAGAAGCAACCCTGATCCTCGTGAAGCCGGACGGCGTGGCGCGCGGCCTGACCGGCGAGATCCTCCGTCGTATCGAGGCCAAGGGCTACCGGCTCGCCGACATCGCGTTCGTGCACGCCGGCCGCGAACTGCTCGCGGCCCACTACGCCGAGCACGAGGGCAAGCCCTTCTACGAGCCGCTCATCGAGTTCATGAGCTCCGGCCCGATCGTCGCGATCCGCGCCGAGGGCGAGCGCGTGATCGAGGGCTTCCGCTCGCTCGCCGGCACGACCGACCCCACGACCGCGGCACCCGGCACCATCCGCGGCGATCTGGGCCGCGACTGGGGTCTCAAGGTGCAGCAGAACCTCGTGCACGGCTCCGATTCGACGGAGTCGGCCGAGCGCGAACTCTCGCTCTGGTTCGGGTAGCCCCGCGGCCTTCCTCCGACTGTCCGCGGCGATGCCGGGTCGGAAGCACGATGTCGGGGGCGGGCGATAGCGTGTTCGCATGACTTCTCCAGCACCGGCCTCGCTGAGCGCCGCCGAGGCGCGCCGCACCGCTCTGGCGGCCCAGGGGTTCGCGAACCGTCCCCGGCTGCGCAAGCGCCGGCCGTTCGATCCCGCGCTCGAGCGTCTGCACGTGCTGCAGATCGACTCGGTCAACGTCTTCGCGCGCAGCCACTACCTGCCGCTCTTCTCCCGGCACGGGGGGTACGATCCGCTCGCGCTCGACCGGTACCTGTGGCAGAGCGGCGAGTACACGGAGTACTGGGCGCACGAGGCCGCCTTCGTGCCGGTGAGCGACCGTGCGCTCTTCGGCTGGCGCATGGAGGAGTACCGCGAACGCTACGCCGCGGACGGCCGGGCCGAGGGGCTGGCGGCCAGTGTGGCGCGGGTGCGCGAGATGCTCGGCGACGGCGAACCGCGGCTCGTGCGGGAGCTGGAGGACGGACCCCGTGAAAGGCGCGGGCCCTGGTGGGACTGGAGCGACACCAAGCGCGCGGTCGAGGTGCTCTTCGCCCAGGGCGACGTGGTCTCGGCGGGTCGGGAGAACTTCCAGCGCCGATACGCGCTCGCCGAGCACGCGCTTCCCGCGGCCGCGCTGCGACCGGTGCCCCGTCGCGAAGCGCAGCGCATCCTCCTGGAGCGCGCCGCCCGGTCCCTGGGCGTCGCCACCCTCGCCGACCTCGCCGACTACCACCGGCTGAAGACGGCGGACGCCCGCACGGCCGCGCAGGATCTGGAGGACGAGGGCCTCCTGCTCCCGGTGCGCGTCGCCGGATGGACGAACGGCTCGGGTGCCCCGGAACGCGCCTGGATGCACCGCGACAGCCGGGTGCCCTCGCGGCTCGCCCCCGACGCGCTGCTCACGCCGTTCGATCCCGTGGTGTGGTTCCGGCCGCGCGCCGAGCGCCTGTTCGACTTCCACTACCGCATCGAGATCTACACCCCGAAGGAGCAGCGGCAGTACGGGTACTACTGCCTTCCGCTCATGGTCGGAGGCCGGCTCGCAGGGCGTATCGATCTCAAAGCGGATCGGGCGGACCGGGCCCTGCTCGTGCAGGCGGCGTGGCAGGAGGAGCGCTCACCGCAGCGCACCGCCGAGGCCGCCGTCGACCTGCTCGCCCGTGCCGCGGCCTGGCAGGGGCTGCAGGAGGTGCGGGTGAGCGGCGTGGGCAACCTCCGGCTGCCCGGCCGCTTCGACGCGGAGTGAGCCGTCGGGCGCTCAGCCCGCGGGCAGCACCTCGAGCAGCGCATCGAAGACGGCTGCGGGAAGATCCGGATCCTCGCCCGTGCCGTTGATGAGGATCCCCGCGACTCGCGCCGACTCCGGGTCGTACATCACGAGGCTCTGGAAGCCGAGGCCATTGCCGGTGTGCCCGATCCACCCGTGCAGCTCGCCCAGCGCGAAGCCGTAGCGATCGTAGCGGGGGCTCGCGTCGTCGTCCGTGATCGGGCCGAGCCGATCGATCCGCTCGCGCTGCGTCGCGTCGTCGAGGAGGCTGCCGTCGCCGAGCGCGCGGCCCCAGGCGGCGAGATCCGCGACATCGCCCGTCAGCCCACCCGCAGCCCCGAACCACCCGGCGGCGACGACGGGCAGCTCCTCGATCACCTCGCCGCGGCTCAGCTGGTGTCCCGCCGCATCGAGCTCCGGGTCTCCGAAGCCGTAGGCCAGCGTGTCGAGCTGCAGCGGGCGGGCGATGCGCTGGTCGACCGCGAGCTGCCACGGGTCGCCGGTCACCCGCTCGATGATCTCGCCGAGCAGCAGCGTGTTCGTGTTCGAGTACTCGTACGCCGCATCCGGCTCGAACTCCGGCGAGGCCGGGTACGCGAGCGCCAGCAGCTCCGAGACCGCGGGCTCTCGCGCGGGATCCGCCGACCGCAGCTCGCCGAGGCCGGGTTGCGCGGAGTAGTTGGCGAGCCCCGAGCGCATCGTGCCGAGCTGTCGGACCGTGATGGCCTCCCCGCCGGGGACCCCGTCGACGTAGTCCGCCACCGGAGCATCGAGATCCACCCGGCCCTCCTCCACGAGCTGCAGGATCACCGTGCCGACGAGCGACTTCGTGATGCTGCGGTAGGCGAAGCGGGTCGGCTCCTCCACGGGCCGGCCCGCCGAGGCGTCGCCGAACGCGACCAGCGTCCGGGCGCCGTCGTCCGAGGTGACGATCACCGCTCCGCCCGGAACACCGGTGCCGTCGAGGGACTCCTCGACGGCACCGCGCAGTTCCGACGCCCCCGGGAGCTGCGCGCCCGCCGGGACCGTCTCGGACATCGATGGACCCGCGCACCCGGCCGCGAGGGCCGCGGCGACGAGGGCGAGGACGGCGGCGGCGCGCTTCGCGACGAGGGGCATGCCCTCATGCTAGCGGGCGCACGGGGTCGTGCGGCGGACGGGGAGCCGAGTGCAATCGCGCGCCGCGATCAGGAGGCTGCGGAAGCTGCGGAAGCTGCGTCCCCGAGGTCGAGCTGCCGGCGCACCGCCTCGAGCAGCCCTCGGGGGGCGTCGGCCCAGAATCGCAGCAGCTCGACCTCGTGGGTGCCGCCCCGGGGCGGGAGACCGGGCAGCCGCACGGGGGCGGGGCCCTCCAGTTCGATCTCGAGGTTGGTCTCCGCGCCGACCCAGATCGCGCACACGCGCCGACCGTCGTGCACGAACACGCGCCCCGGCTTCTCGGTGCTCGTGGGGTCGATGCTCTCGGCGGCCACCGCGTGCAGGCGGATCGAGGCGAAGTCGTCCCACCGCACGGGGATGTCGAGCTCGAGCCCCTCCCGCACCCGGATGCCCTGCGGGCCGACCGTGTGCGGGCGGCTGAGGTACGCGCAGAGCAGTCCGAGCATCCACGTCAGTCCCCAGATCCCGATGACGAGCACGCCGATGCGCACCGGAGTCCAGCGGTGCACGATCAGGTCGAGGATCGGGATCTCGACCGCCGAGAGCACGATGAAGATGATGAGGACGGTGAGCACGGGCCGGTGGTAGCGGAATCCGAGCGCCGCCGGTGCGATCCTCGGGCGGCGCGCGATCACCCGCCACAGGCTCTCGTAGATGCGCAGCTCGACGCGCAGGGCGCGCACCGCGAGGCTGCGCAGTCGCGCGAGGCGCGTCGGGCGGTTCTCCGTCACGCTGCTCGGCGCGGTCACGGCCGCACCTCGGTCGCGGCGCCGCCCGTGCCCCCGGGCTCGACGTCGCCGTAGTGCACCGACTCGTCGCGCACGAGCGCGGTCAGCCGCCAGAAGACGGCGTCGACCCCGCGCGCGAACGCGTCCCGGTCCGCCTCGTCGACGGCGCCGAGCAGATCCGCGGCCAGCTCCCGGTGCTCGTCCTGCATCCGCTCCATCAGCCGTTCCGCCGGGGGCGTCAGCGTCACGAGCACGGCGCGACGGTCCCCGGGGTGCGGGCGGCGCTCGAGGTATCCCGACGACTCGAGCCCGTCCACCAGGGCGGAGACGCTGCGGGGCGTGACGCCGAGCGCCCGGGCGAGCGTCTGCTGCGTCGAGGGTCCCGCGTGCTGCAGCACCCAGAGCGCGTGCACGCGGGACTCCGTGAGCGAGGTGCCCGCGAAGGCGCGGTGCACGTCGCGCTGGAAGAGCGAGCCGATGGCCAGGAGACGGTCGAGGATCGTCGGTTCCATACTGCTTACAGTATCACTTAATTACATATTGTAACTAGTTGTCGAGCGGCCTCCGGTGCGCCGACCGCGAACCGCGGGGCCGAATGTCGGAGGCCCCGAGTAGTCTCGGAAGCATGGAACCCACGCGCAGCGTCCGCCCCTTCGAAGTGGTCAGCGAGTACGAGCCGAGCGGCGATCAGCCGAAGGCGATCGACGAGCTCGCGCGCCGCATCAACGCCGGCGAGACCGACGTCGTGCTGCTCGGCGCGACCGGAACGGGCAAGTCCGCGACCACCGCCTGGCTCATCGAGGCCGTGCAGCGCCCCACGCTCGTCCTGGCCCACAACAAGACCCTCGCGGCCCAGCTGGCGAGCGAGTTCAGGCAGCTCCTGCCCAACAACGCGGTCGAGTACTTCGTCAGCTACTACGACTACTACCAGCCCGAGGCCTACGTGCCGCAGACCGACACCTTCATCGAGAAGGACTCTTCGGTCAACGCCGAGGTGGAGCGGCTGCGCCACTCCACCACCAACGCGCTGCTCTCCCGCCGCGACACGATCGTCGTCTCCACCGTCTCGTGCATCTACGGCCTGGGCAAGCCCGAGGAGTACTACGAGGCCATGGTGCCGCTCGCGGTGGGCGATGTGCTGGATCGGGACGTGCTGCTGCGCCGCTTCGTCGACATGCAGTACCAGCGCAACGACATCGAGTTCGTGCGGGGCAACTTCCGCGTGCGCGGCGACACCGTCGAGATCATCCCCATGTACGAGGAGCTGGCGATCCGAGTCGAGTTCTTCGGAGACGAGATCGAGGCCCTCTACTACCTGCACCCCGTGACGGGAGACGTGATCAAGCAGGTGGAGACCGTGTCGGTGTTCCCAGGCTCGCACTACGTCGCCAGCCGCACCGTGATGAACCGCGCCATGGGCACCATCGCCGAGGAGCTCGACTGGCGCAGCCGGGAGCTGAAGCAGCAGAACAAGCTCGTCGAGGAGCAGCGGCTGCGCATGCGCACCACCTTCGACCTCGAGATGATGGAGCAGATCGGCTTCTGCTCGGGCATCGAGAACTACTCGCGCCACATCGACGGGCGGCAGCCGGGGGAGGCGCCGCACTGCCTGCTCGACTACTTCCCCGACGACTTCCTCGTGGTGATCGACGAGTCGCACGTCACCGTGCCGCAGATCGGTGCGATGTACGAGGGTGACGCATCGCGCAAGCGCACGCTGGTCGACCACGGATTCCGGCTGCCGAGCGCGCTCGACAACCGGCCGCTCAAGTTCGGCGAGTTCAAGGAGCGCGTCGGCCAGACCGTGTACCTCTCGGCCACGCCGGGCAAGTACGAGATGGAGCTGGCGGACGGCGTCGTGGAGCAGATCATCCGCCCCACCGGCCTCGTCGATCCCGAGATCGTGGTGAAGCCGTCGCAGGGCCAGATCGACGACCTCCTCGAGGAGGTGCGCGTGCGCGCCGAGCGCGACGAGCGCGTACTGGTGACCACCCTCACCAAGAAGATGGCGGAGCAGCTGACCACCTTCATGGAGGAGGCGGGGATCCGGGTGCGCTACCTGCACTCCGATGTCGACACGCTGCGCCGCGTCGAGCTCCTCACCGAGCTGCGCGCCGGCGTCTACGACGTGCTCGTCGGCATCAACCTGCTGCGCGAGGGACTCGACCTGCCCGAGGTCTCGCTCGTCTCGATCCTCGACGCCGACAAGGAGGGCTTCCTGCGCTCCTCGACCTCCCTCATCCAGACCATCGGCCGTGCGGCCCGCAACGTCTCGGGCCAGGTGCACATGTACGCCGACACCGTCACGCGCTCCATGCGCGAGGCGATCGACGAGACGAACCGGCGCCGCGAGATCCAGGTCGCCTACAACACCGAGCGCGGCATCGATCCGCAGCCGCTGCGCAAGAAGATCGGCGACATCACCGAGATGCTCGCGCGCGAGGCGGCCGACACCGAGGACGTGCTCTCGCGCACCGGCGCCCACGCGCAGCGCAAGGGCGGTTCGCCCCAGCGCGCGAAGGGCAAGGCCGCGGCGCGCGCCGGGGCGATCGCGAGCGAGGGGGCGGCCAAGCTCGAGGAGCTCATCGCGGACCTCACCGAGCAGATGCTCTCGGCCGCAGAGGAGCTCAAGTTCGAGCTCGCGGCACGGCTGCGCGACGAGGTGGCGGAGCTCAAGCGCGAGCTGCGCAGCATGGACGCGGCGGGGCACCTGTAGGCGACGGATCGGCAGCACCCCGTGTACCGCGAGACCGTCATCCCCGGCCTGGGGACCCTCTGGGTCTCCAGCCCGGGCGGCGCGGCGGCGCGGATCCCGGCCGACGGCTGCGCGGACATCATCCTGCGCGATGACGAGCTGATCGTAGCCGGTCCGTCGACGCGCTGGCTGCTGGCGCGCGGGAGCGCGGAGCTGCCCACCGTGGGTCTGCGGTTCGCGCCGGGTCTGGCCGGCGCGCGGCTCGCCATCGACCCCTCCGCGGCGCGGGACCGCATCGTCCCCGCCCGTGAGCTCCTGGCCCCGGCCGTCGCCGAGCGGGGGCACCGAGCGCTGCGTTCGGTGCTCACGGAACGGTGTCCGGCGCATGCCGAGTCACCCACGGAGCGGACGCTTCGGGAGGCGGCACGCGCGCTTCCGCTCGTGCTCGGCGCCGAGCCCACGCCGGCGGAGCAGCGGTGGAGTGCGACGGTGCGGGCGGCGGCGCGGCGGGAGGAACCGCTCGCCCGGCTCGCCGATCGGCTGGGGTACTCGGAGCGCCAGGTCCGGCGCCGCATGCTCCTGAGCTTCGGCTTCGGGTACGCGGCGCTGCGGCGGGTGCTGCGCGCCGAGGACGCCGGCCGGCTGATCCGCGCGGGAGCCGCACCCGCTGAAGCGGCGGGGCTCGCGGGCTACGCCGACCAGTCGCACCTGACCAGGGAGTTCCAGCGCGTGAGCGGGCTCACGCCGGCTCAGCTGGCCGCCGCCGCGGCCAGCGGCGCGTACAGGTCGATCGAGTTGCCGTCGGGGTCGAGCACGGTGGCGTAGCGCTGGCCCCAGGGCGCGTCCCACGGCTCCGTATGCGCCGCAGCCGGGTACTGCCGCACGATCTCGGCGTAGGCACTGTCCACGCCCGCGGGGCTCTCGGCCCGGAACGCGAATCCGATGCGGTTCTCACCGGTGGGGAGCTCGAAGTCCGGCATGAAGCTCCGGATGGTCGACACGGGATCCCAGGCGAGGGTCATGCCGCCGGGCAGCGTCGCCTCAGCGTGCGGGGCGTCGTCCTGCCCCGGCGGCACGTCCACCCCCAGCGCACGATAGAACGCGAGCGAAGCCCCGAGGTCTCGGGTGACGATGCCGATGAAGTCGAATTGGAGTGCCATGTCCGCCAGCGTAGGGGCAGGCGGGAACGCGCGCTAGAACGAAACGGACGTGCCGGAGTGCTGCGCGCCGCGGTGCGCGACGGCGCCGCACCGCGCACCGCGGTTAGCATGGCGGTGTGAGGGCTTCTTCCGGCGACTCGAGCGCGGTCCGATGGCATCGGATCACCCGGGGCGCGGCCGCGTGGCTCGGGATCCTGCTCGCCATCGGCACCGTGCAGGTCGTCCGCGAGCAGTGGTTCGACGCGCTCGTGTTCGCCGGCGCTGCCCTCGCGCTCGCTCTCGCGGCGGTGCTCGGTCCCGGCGGAGGGGTCGCGGCCCCGGCCTCGAGGGCCGTCGCGCTCTGCGCCGCCGCCCTCGGTCTCGCCGTCGGCCTCGTCCTGCTCCTCGCCCCGCGGTACTCGACGTCCACGCAGCTCGCGGTGTGCGCCGCGGGCGCTCTCGCGATCGTTCTCGCGTGGCCGCAGCGGGCGATGGTCGACGGCGCGCGGACGCCGGGACAACGCCGTCTCGCGGTCGCGTGGGCGATCGTCATCGTCATCGGCTGCCTGTGGGAGCTCGCGCAGTTCATCGTCGGCCGGATGCACCCCGAGCGGCCCGCCTTCGCGCTGAGCGAGCTCCTCGATCCGCTCATGCAGGGGGCTCCGGGTCGGGTGCTGTTCGCCGTGGCCTGGCTGGCGCTCGGAGCGCTGCTCGTGCTCAGGGGGCGGTGCCGATGATCCTCAGCATCACGATCTTCGGACTCTGCGCGATCGCGCTCGTCGTGACCGCGCTGGTGGAGCGCCGCAGGGATCCCGAGGCGACCGCGGGCGACCTGTTCGACCGTCTGCTGGCGGACCGCACCGCGCGACTCGCGATGGTGGTGATCTGGTGGTGGCTCGGCTGGCACTTCCTCGCGGGCCAGACGCTGTGAGCGCGGGCGGCCTCCCGCTCCGGCGCCCCGACGGGCGGCGGCGAGCTAGGCGACGACCGGCTGGCGCAGGATCGTGCGCTGCTTCTCGGGGGCGACCCGGCGGAAGTCGCTGAGATAGATCTCGTGGTGCGCGCCGGCGAGACGCAGCCCGCGCCCGGGGATGATCTCGTGGTGCAGGCGATCGAGCACCGCGGTCTCGTCGTCGAAGGACCCGACGTGCAGCGTCTGCAGGCAGCGCCCCTCGGAGAGCTCGTCGATGCGCACCTCGTCCAAGCGGGGTGCGCCGCCCTTCGCCCGCACCTGCTCGACCGCCGCGGCGAACGCCTCCTCGCCGAGCCACTCGGGCACCATGAGCATGAGGGTCCAGTCCCACGCCGACTTGTCGCGCGCCGAGGTGAACGCCGCCATGTCATCGGCCCACCACAGCCCCTCGAGGGGCGGGACGACGTAGTCGCGGCCGAGCTCCCGCTTGCTGCCGAACTTCATCGCGTAGGCGAGGGGGTAGAGCGACTCGATCGCCTGCGCGAACCCGGGGGAGCTGTTGGGATCGCCGTGCCCGTCGATCATCAGGTATCGCGTCGGGGGCATCTCGATGAGGCGGAACTCGCCCCGCTCAGCGCGGTAGGCGTCGAGCTCCCTCTTGAAATCGACCTTGGTTCCCGCTGCGCCGCTCACGCGGCCAGTGTAGCCGGGAGTACCGCGGAGACGACTCGCCGGCGTCTACAGCAGCAGGTATCCGTACCGCTCGGCGATGGCGTCGATCACCCCGGTGAGCTCCTCGCGATCGAGCCCGAGCAGGGCGAGGGGGTGCCTGGGGAGCGCGTCGGCCGCGGGGGACCACAGCGCCGCGACCCGGGCCGAGGGCACCACCGACGAGGATGCGACCACGCCGTCGAGATCGGGGTAGACCGCGCGGATCGCGCGAGCCCACTCGCGGGACCGCTCGCGGTCGCCCGAGGCGATCGCGGCATTGCCCCCCGCCACCGCGATCCAGTCGCTGTCGCTCAGGTCGAGCAGGCGGAGCGGCCGCTCGACCTCGAACGCGGCGAGGGTCGGCGAACCGGCGCGGCGGCGGATGATGCGGTGCTGCTGGAACACCTCGAGCAGGCACGCCGCGAGAGCCGTCTCGACCGCCGAGCCGTCCTCCGCGCCCGCCCGCGGTCCCTCGAGCACGGTGTACATGACCCCGGAGCCGGGGTGCTCGCCGGTCGGCTCGGGATGCGGATCGAAGCGCGCGTCGAGCGGGCCGAACTCGCGGAACTCGAACCACTCGACCGCGTGGGCCCCGCCCGCGCGGAAGATCCGGGCGAACAGGCTTCCGGCACCGGTCTCCCGCACCCAGTCCGGATCCGCCTCGAGATCGGGGAAGCGCGCCGGGTCGGGCGCGGGCAGCACCTCGCTCACGGCAGGCGGTTGAGCGCGTCGTCGACCGCGGCCGCCGCGGTCGCGGGATCCCCGCCCTGCGCCAGCCACTCGAGCGGGGCGAGCGACTCGTCGTCGACCCGCAGGCGCGGCGCCGGAGAGGTGAGCACCCGCTCCGTCAGCAGCAGCGGCGTGCCCGGCGGGATCGACTGCGCCACCGCGGACCAGCCGTGCGGCTCGCGCCCGTCGGGGAACTGGAAGCGCGGCAGCCGCCAGCCGTCGCTGCGGCGCTGCGCGAGCAGCGTGCCCGCGGCGCAGCGCTGCCGCACCCGGGCCGCCGTCACCCCCAGCATCTCGGCGGCCTCGGAGACGGTGCAGGACTGCTGCTCCGCCTGCCGCTCCCACAGTCGGCCCCGCGTCGTCGCGGGCAGCGCCGTCGGCGCCTGCAGCGCGGCCTCGCCCGCTCCGAGGCGCTCGAGCACGGACACCTCGGCGCCCGTGAGGCCGCGGGTATCGGCGCGCTGATGCGCCACGATCTCCGCCAGCATCTCCTCGGCCACGTCGAGGCCGTCGCCCTCGATCTGCGTGACGAGCGCGAGCAGGCGGTCTCGGGCGGCCCGGTCCCGGGTGACGCGGGGGGCCCGGCCGCCACCGGCGGGCAGCTGTGCGATCGACATCTCGGCCCCTTTCGACTCCTTGCATCAATAATACCCGAAAGCGCGAATCCCGGGAAGTGCGCCCACCGCGAAATTCATCGTAGATATGTTCGAATACCCGGCCCGTGCGACGTAGGATGGGGGAGTGACTTCCACGCCCGCTCACCCCAGTCCCACCCCCATCCGCTCATCCGCCTCCCACGCGCACATCAGCGTCCGCGGAGCCCGCGTCCACAACCTCCAGGACGTCGATCTGAGCATCCCCCGCGACTCCATGGTGGTGTTCACGGGACTCTCGGGCAGCGGCAAGTCGAGCCTCGCCTTCGACACGATCTTCGCCGAGGGGCAGCGCCGGTACGTGGAGAGCCTGAGCGCCTACGCCCGGCAGTTCCTCGGCCAGGTCGACCGGCCCGACGTCGACTTCATCGAGGGGCTCAGCCCGGCGGTCTCGATCGACCAGAAGTCCACCAACCGCAATCCGCGAAGCACGGTGGGCACGATCACCGAGATCTACGACTACATGCGCCTGCTGTGGGCCCGCGTCGGCATCCCGCACTGCGCCGTGTGCGGGGAGCGCATCGAGTCGCAGACCGTGCAGCAGATCGCCGACCGCCTCATGGAGCTCCCCGAACGCACCCGCTATCAGGTGCTCGCCCCGATCGTGAGCAAGAAGAAGGGCGAGTTCGTCGATCTCTTCCAGGATCTCGCGGCGAGCGGCTACTCGCGCGCGCTCGTGGACGGCGAGATGGTGCAGCTCTCCGACCCCCCGAAGCTCAAGAAGCAGATCAAGCACGACATCTCGGTGGTCGTGGACCGGCTCGTCGCCGGGCCCGACGTGCTCGGCCGGCTCACCGACTCGCTGGAGACCGCGCTGCGGCTCGCGGGCGGCATCGTCGGGATCGACTTCGTGGACCTCGACCCGAAGGCGGAGGACCGCACCCGGCTGTTCTCGGAGAACCTGAGCTGTCCCAACCAGCACCCCGTCCAGCTGACCGAGATCGAGCCGCGGACATTCTCCTTCAACGCGCCCTTCGGCGCCTGCCCGACCTGCTCCGGCCTCGGCACGAGCATGTCGGTCGACGAGGATCTCGTGCTCGGCGATCCGGAGCTCTCCATCGCCGAGGGCGTCATCGTGCCCTGGACCAGCCAGGGCAAGAGCCTCTACCAGTACTACGAGAAGCTGCTCACCGGCCTCGCGAACGACCTCGACTTCTCGCTCGACACCCCCTGGGAGCGGCTGGCGGAGGACGTGCAGCAGGCCGTGCTGTACGGCAACAACTTCAAGGTCAACGTGCGCTGGAAGAACCGCTTCGGCCGCGAGGTCAAGTACTCCAGCGGCTTCGAGGGCGTGATCCCGTTCATCGAGCGCCAGTACGCCGAGGCCGAGAGCGATGCCAAGCGGGATCGCTGGCAGGAGTTCCTGCGCGAGGTGCCCTGCCACACCTGCCACGGCCGGCGGCTCAAGCCCGAGGTGCTCGCGGTCACCGTGAACGGGGAGTCGATCGCGGGCGTCACCGCGTTCAGCCTCACCGACGCCAAGCGCTTCTTCGACGAGGTCGAGCTCACCGAGCGCGAGGCGAGGATCGCGGCCCAGGTGCTGCGCGAGATCCGCCTGCGCTTCGACTTCCTCATCGAGGTCGGCCTCGGATACCTCACGCTCGCGCGCGCCGCCGGCACGCTGAGCGGTGGCGAGGCGCAGCGGATCCGGCTCGCCACCCAGATCGGATCGGGCCTCACGGGGGTGCTCTACGTGCTCGACGAACCGAGCATCGGCCTGCACCAGCGCGACAACCGGCGTCTGATCGAGACCCTGCTGAAGCTGCGGGATCTCGGCAACACCCTGATCGTCGTGGAGCACGACGAGGAGACGATCGAGGCGGCCGACTGGATCGTCGACATCGGCCCCGGCGCCGGCGTCGAGGGCGGCACCGTCGTGCACTCCGGGGAGTACGGCGGACTGCTCGAGAACCGGCGCTCGATCACCGGGGACTACCTCGCGGGGCGGCGCAGCATCGACACGCCGAAGAAGCGTCGCAAGCGCGATCGCAAGCGAGAACTCAAAGTGGTGGGCGCGCGCTCCAACAACCTCAAGAACGTCGACGCGGTCTTCCCGCTCGGGGTGATGACCGCCGTCACCGGCGTTTCGGGATCGGGCAAGTCCACGCTCGTCAACGACATCCTCTACCGGGTGCTCGCCAACCAGCTCAACGGCGCCCGGCTCGTCCCCGGCAAGCACACCCGCATCACCGGCCTCGAGCACCTCGACAAGGTCGTGCACGTCGACCAGGCGCCGATCGGACGCACGCCCAGGTCGAACCCGGCCACCTATACCGGCGTCTTCGACAAGATCCGCACGCTCTTCGCGGAGACCCCCGAGGCGAAGACCCGCGGCTACCTGCCGGGCCGCTTCAGCTTCAACGTCAAGGGCGGCCGGTGCGAGGCCTGCTCGGGCGACGGCACGCTGAAGATCGAGATGAACTTCCTGCCCGACGTCTACGTGGCCTGCGAGGCCTGCGGCGGCAAGCGGTACAACCGCGAGACGCTGCAGGTGCGCTACAAGGGCAAGAACATCTCCGAGGTGCTCGAGATGCCCATCGCCGAGGCGGAGGAGTTCTTCCGACCGATCTCCTCGATCCACCGGTACATGAAGACCCTCGTCGACGTGGGCCTCGGCTACGTTCGCCTGGGGCAGAGCGCCACCACGCTCTCGGGCGGCGAGGCGCAGCGCGTGAAGCTCGCCACCGAACTGCAGAAGCGCTCGAACGGCCGCAGCATCTACGTGCTGGACGAGCCCACCACCGGCCTGCACTTCGAGGACGTGCGCAAGCTGCTGCTCGTGCTGAACGGGCTGGTCGACAAGGGCAACACCGTGATCACGATCGAGCACAACCTCGATGTGATCCGCAGCGCCGACTGGATCATCGATCTCGGCCCCGAGGGCGGCTCGGGAGGCGGCACGATCCTCGCCGAGGGCACCCCCGAGCAGCTGGCGAAGCACCCCGAGAGCCACACGGGCCGCTTCCTCGGGGAAGTGCTCGAGGGATGGGCCGCGAAGTCGGCGCGGGCCGCCCGGCGGGAGCACGCGCAGCGGGAGTCGGCTTGACCCCAGACGACCACCGGCTCTCCTTCCGCCCCGCTCAGGGCGAGATCCCGACGAGCCCGGGGGTCTACCGCTTCAGCGATCGGCACGGGCGCGTGCTGTACATCGGCAAGGCGAAGAACCTGCGAGCCAGGCTGGCCAACTACTTCCAGCCGATGCACTCGCTCATGCCGCGCACCCGCACCATGCTGTCGCTCGCGGCCCAGCTCGACTGGACGGTGGTGGCGACCGACACCGAGTCGCTCGTGCTCGAGCACACCTGGATCACCGAGTTCAAGCCGCCCTTCAACGTGCAGTTCAAGGACGACAAGACCTACCCCTACCTCGCGGTGACCCTGCGCGAGGAGGCTCCCCGCCTCGTCATCACGCGCAACGAGAGGATCCGCGGCGCCAAGTACTTCGGCCCCTACCCCAAGGTCTGGGCCCTGCGCGAGACCACCGCGCTGCTGCAGCAGGCGTTCCCGATCCGCACGTGCAACGACGCCGACTACAAGCGCGCCATGCAGAGCGGACGCCCCTGCCTCGCCGGCCAGATCGGGCGCTGCAGCGGCCCCTGCTCGCAGCGGCTCACCGTCGCGGAGCACCGCGAGCGCGTCGACGAGCTGGTCTCCTTCCTCAGCGGCGGCGACCGCTCGCACCTGAAGAAGCTGCAGCGCGCCATGCGCGACGCCGCGGCCGCGCAGCGCTACGAGGAGGCGGCCAGGCTGCGCGATCAGGCGCAGGCGGTCGAGCACGTGATGGAGAAGAACGCCGTGGTGCTCGGCCTCGACGTCAACCTCGACGTGTTCGGGTTGCGCGCCGACGAGCTGGCCGCGGCCGCGCACCAGTTCATCATCCGCGGAGGCCGGATCCGGGGCGAGCGCAGCTGGATCGTCGACGTCGAGCTCGACGACTCGCCCGGCACGCTGCTGGAGCAGGTCATCCAGTCCGCCTACGAGGGGGAGCGGGAGCCGCCGCCGGAGATCCTCGTACCGCAGCTGCCCGAGAACGCGCCGGAGCTCGAGGAGGCCCTGAGCGCGCACCGGCCCCGCCGCGGGCGCGTCCGCCTGCGGGTACCGGAGCGGGGGGACAAGGTGCAGCTCATGGAGCGGGCCGTGCTCAACGCCGGCGAACAGCTCGTCCGGCACAAGCTCAAGCGCGCGGCCGACCTGACCGCCCGCACCGATGCGCTCGCCGAGCTGCAGCGCGCCCTCGGCATGGACGAGCCGCCGCTGCGGATCGAGTGCATCGACGTCTCGCACCTGCAGGGCACGGGCGTCGTCGCATCGCTCGTCGTCTTCGAGGACGGCCTCCCCGCGAAGGGGGCCTACCGCAAGTACCGGATCGAGCAGACGCGCGACGACACGGACTCGATCCACCAGGTGGTGTCGCGCCGCGCCGCGCAGCTCAACCAGGCGCGCGAGAGCGGCGAGGCTCCGAGCGGGATCTATCGCGACCGGCCCCAGCTCATCATCGTCGACGGCGGGGAGCCGCAGGTGCGGGCGGCGGCGCGGGCGCTCGACGAGGCCGGCATCACCGATGTGGCCCTGTGCGGCATCGCGAAGCGCCTCGAGGAGATCTGGCTGCCCGGCGATCCGTTCCCGGTGATCCTGCCGCGCACGAGCGAGGCGCTGTTCCTCGTGCAGCGCGTGCGCGACGAGGCGCACCGCTTCGCCATCGCCTTCCAGCGCCAGCGCCGCAGCACGTCGATCGCGAGCCGGCTCTCGGAGATCCCCGGGCTGGGGCCGAAGCGCGTGCAGGGCCTGCTCAAGCACTTCGGATCGGTCGCGCGGCTGCGCGCGGCCTCGCACGAGGAGCTGTCGGCCGCGCCCGGCCTGGGCCCGAAGCTCGCGGAGCAGGTGCTCGCGCACCTCGGCCCCGAACCCGGGGCCGAGGCTGCGGCTAAGCTTGAGGCATCAGCTGAATCGACGCCGGACGGGGAGGGCCGCGAATGAACGAGCAGGTATCCGGGCAGGAGATCCTCATCGTCACCGGCATGTCCGGAGCCGGTCGCAGCACGGTGGCGAACACCCTCGAGGATCTCGGGTGGTACGTGGTCGACAACCTGCCGCTGTCGATGCTCAAGACGCTGGCCGACATGGCGGATCGGTCCGGGGGAGCGCTGCCGCGGATCGTCGCGGTCGTGGACGTGCGGGGCCGCGACCTGTTCGGCGAGATCCAGGAGACGGTGGTCGAGCTGCGCGAGAACGCGACGGTGCGCATCGTCTTCCTCGATGCGACCGACGAGATCCTCGTGCGCCGCTACGAGTCCGTGCGCCGGCCGCACCCGCTGCAGGGCGAGGCCGGCAGCCTGCTCGAGGGCATCCGCCTCGAGCGGGAGCGGCTGCAGGAGCTGCGCGCCTCCAGCGACGTCGTGATCGACACCTCGCGCTACAACGTGCACGACCTGTCGACCGCGACGCGCGATCTCTTCTCGGACGACAACACGCCCGGGCTGCAGCTGTCGGTGGTCAGCTTCGGCTTCAAGTACGGCACTCCGACCGACGTCGACCTCATGGTCGACATGCGCTTCCTGCCCAATCCGTTCTGGATCCCCGAGTTACGACCCCTGACCGGGGTCGATCCCGAGGTGAAGGACTACGTGCTGAGCCGCGACGGCGCGGCCGACTTCATCGACCACTACGTCGCCGCGCTCACCCCCGTGCTCGCCGGCTTCCAGCGGGAGAACAAACGGCACGCCTCGCTCGCGGTAGGATGCACCGGCGGCAAACACCGCTCGGTCGCGACCGCCCGCGAGCTCGCAGACCGTCTCGCCGGACTCCCCGGCGTCAGCGTCAGCCTGCGTCACCGCGACCTCGGTCGCGAGTGACCCGCGCGTCGCCGACGACTGCTTTTTCGCGCTTTCACGCCATACTCCGAAAGGATCCCATTCGTGCTGTCGACCCCCGAGGTGAAGAGTGAGCTCGTCCGTTTCCCGGTGCAGCGCACCGGCGAACGGATCGCCGAGGTCGCGACGATCCTGCGTCTCGCCGGCGGACTGCACACCATCTCGGGCCGCATCGCCCTCGAGGCCGAGCTGCACACCCCGCAGATCGTGCAGCGCGTCCGCAAGGACCTCGCCGAGCTCTACGGCGTGCGCTCGGAGGCCAAGCAGCTGCCGCCGTCGAGCACGCGTCCCGGCGCACCGCAGTTCCTGGTCCGCGTGCTGGACGGGGAGACCCTCGCGCGCCAGCTCGGGCTGCTCGATCAGCGCCGCCGGCAGATCCGGGGCCTGCCGAACCGGCTCACGACGGGCGCGCAGGCCGAGCTCGCCGCCATCTGGCGGGGGGCGTTCCTCGCGCGGGGCGGCATCACCGCGCCCGGCCGCTCGGCGGGTCTCGAGCTCGTCTGCCCCACGAGCGAAGTGGCCATGGCCCTCGTGGGCGCCGCGAACCGCCTCGGCATCGAGGCCAAGAGCCGAGAGATCCGCGGCCAGAACAAGGTCATGATCCGCGACAGCGAGGCGATCGGCGAGATGCTGGGCGCCATGGGCGCCCAGCAGGCGCGCACCAGCTGGGAGGAGCTGCGCCGCGCGCGCGAGACCCGGGCCACCGCGAACCGCCTCGTGAACTTCGACGACGCCAACCTGCGGCGCTCCGCCCAGGCCTCCGTCGCCGCGTGCGCCCGCGTCGAGCGCGCGCTCGAGATCCTCGGCGACGAGGTGCCCGAGCACCTGCAGTACGCGGGACGCCTGCGCCTGGAGCACCGCGAGGCGAGCCTCGACGACCTCGGCGCGCGCGCCGAGCCGCCCCTCACGAAGGACGCGATCGCCGGGCGCATCCGCCGCCTGCTCGCCATGGCCGACAAGGAGGCCGAATCGCGGGGGATCCCGGGCACCGAGGCGAGCCTGCCGGAGGAGCTCGACTCGCTGTAGCCCACGCGGCACCCGCCGTCAAGGCCCGTCATTCTCCCACGCGGAGACCCCCGGAGTCATAGACTGGATCCGACAACTGTTGAACCAGAGATTGGAGCGCCGCATGGCTGCCTACTCACTTCCCGAGCTTCCCTATGATTACGCTGCCCTCGAGCCGCACATCAGCGGCAAGATCATGCAGTTGCACCACGACAAGCACCACCAGGCCTACGTGACCGGTGCCAACACCGCGCTCGAGCAGCTCGCCGAGGCCCGCGATTCCGGCAACCTCGCCGCTGTGAACAAGCTGGAGAAGGATCTCGCCTTCAACGTGGGCGGCCACGTCAACCACACCATCTTCTGGAACAACCTCTCTCCCGAGGGCGGGGAGCGCCCCGAGGGCGAGCTCGCAGCGGCGATCGACGAGTACTTCGGGGACTTCGAGAAGTTCCAGGCGCACTTCACCGCGACCGCGCTCGGCGTGCAGGGCTCCGGCTGGGCGGTGCTCGCCTGGGACGCGCTCGGACAGCGCGCGAACATCGTCCAGCTCTTCGACCAGCAGGGCAACCTTCCCGCGGGCACCGTCCCGCTGCTGATGCTCGACGTCTGGGAGCACGCCTACTACCTCGACTACCTCAACGTGCGCGCGGACTACGTCAAGGCGTTCTGGAACATCGCGAACTGGCAGGACGTGGCGAAGCGCCTCGAGAACGCCCGCTCGCAGACGCCCGGCCTGATCTGACCCGAGTACCCGAGGAGCCCGCCCCACCCATGCGCACCATCGAATCCCTGGGATCACTGCGCTCTCGGACGGTCATCGTCCGCTGCGATCTCAACGTCCCGCTCGCCGACGGCGTCATCACCGACGACGGCCGCATCAGGGCATCGCTCACCACCATCCGCGAGCTGCGCGAAGCGGGCGCGCGGGTGGTGCTGATCAGCCACCTGGGGCGCCCGAAGGGCGCTCCGGAGGAGCGGTACTCGCTGCGGCCGGTGGCGGTGCGCATGGGGGAGCTGCTCGGGGCTCCCGTCGGCTTCGTCGACGAGACCGTCGGGGCCGACGCCTCGGCGGCCGTCGGCGCGCTCGCCGAGGGCGAGGTCCTGCTGCTCGAGAACCTCCGCTTCAACCCGGGCGAGACGAGCAAGGACGAGCAGGAGCGCCGCGCGTTCGTGCAGCGTCTCGCAGACCTCGGCGACGCGTTCGTCTCCGACGGCTTCGGGGTGGTGCACCGGCGCCAGGCCAGCGTGTACGAGCTCGCGCAGCTGCTGCCGAGCGCCGCAGGGCGCCTGGTCGCCGCCGAGCTCGAGGTGCTGCAGCGGCTCACCGACCGCCCCGAGCGCCCCTACACGGTGGTGCTCGGCGGTTCGAAGGTCTCCGACAAGCTCGGCGTGATCTCGCACCTGATCGAGCGCGTGGACACCCTCCTCATCGGGGGCGGCATGCTCTTCACCTTCCTCGCCGCCCAGGGGCACGGCGTCGCCGCCAGCCTGCTGGAGGCGGATCAGCTCGACACCGTGCGGGGCTACCTCGCCGACGCGGAGCGGCGCGGCGTGCGCATCGTGCTGCCGAGCGACGTGGTCGTGGCCGAGGCCTTCGCCGCGGACGCCGCGCACGAGGTGGTCGCCGCCGATGCGATCGAGTCGTCCCGCTTCGGCGCGGAGGGCATCGGCCTCGACATCGGCCCCGAATCCGCGCGGGCCTTCGCCGAGGCGATCTCGGAGTCGGCGACCGTGTTCTGGAATGGCCCCATGGGCGTGTTCGAGATGGAGGCCTTCGCGAACGGCACCCGCGCGGTCGCGCGTGCGCTCACCGAGACCGACGGCTTCACCGTCGTCGGCGGCGGCGACTCCGCCGCTGCCGTGCGCGCGCTCGGCTTCGCAGACGATCAGTTCGGACACATTTCGACGGGCGGCGGCGCCAGCCTCGAGTTCCTCGAGGGCAAGCAGCTTCCCGGACTGGAGGTACTCGCGTGAACGACCAGGCCCCGCAGACCTCCGAGGGGGCCGCGGCCCCGGAGATCCGCGAACCCCTGCCGCAGGCGGATCGCACCCCGCTCATCGCGGGCAACTGGAAGATGAACCTGGACCATCTGCAGGCGATCGCCCTCGTGCAGAAGCTCTCCTGGAGCCTGAAGGACGTGCGGCACGACTACCAGCAGGCCGAGGTGGCGGTCTTCCCGCCGTTCACCGACCTGCGCTCGGTGCAGACGCTGCTCGCGGCCGACAAGCTGTCGCTCGCGCTCGGCGCGCAAGACGTCTCCCCGCACGAGTCCGGCGCCTACACCGGCGACGTCTCGGCGGCGATGCTGGCCAAGCTCGACGTGGCCTACGTGCTGGTGGGGCACTCCGAGCGCCGCCACGGCCACGACGAGAGCGACCGGACGGTGGGCCTCAAGGCGCTCGCGGTCCACCGCGCCGGGATGGTGCCGATGATCTGCGTCGGCGAGACGGCGGAGGACCTCGAGGAGCACGGCGCGGCGGCGATCCCGCTCGCGCAGCTCACCGCGGCGCTCGCCGAGCTTCCCGCGGACGCCGAGTTCATCGTCGCCTACGAACCCGTCTGGGCCATCGGCAGCGGTCAGGCGGCGACGCCCGAGCAGGCGGAAGAGGTGGCTCGGGCGCTGCGCGAGGCACTCCGCGATCTGCGCGACGACGCGCGCGCCGCTGCGACCCGCATACTCTACGGCGGCTCGGTGTCGAGCCAGAACGTCGCGAGCTTCCTCCGGCAGCCGAACGTCGACGGCGCGCTCGTCGGCGGCGCCAGCCTGAAGGCCGACGAGTTCTCCCGCATCGTCCAGTTCCAGAAGCACGTCACCGCCGCTTAACCACGGGGCCGGCGCCCCTCGGTTCCCGGGAAGCACGGAGAGCCGGAGCGGGCGCCCAGGCCCGCCCGATATACTGGACGTTGGTTTTCCACGCCCTCGACCCCTGAAAGGTGAACCGCGTGCTCATCCTCAAGATCGCACTGATCGTC
Organism: Leucobacter sp.; assembly: GCF_053528595.1. Taxonomy (NCBI): domain Bacteria; kingdom Bacillati; phylum Actinomycetota; class Actinomycetes; order Micrococcales; family Microbacteriaceae; genus Leucobacter; species Leucobacter sp. Next base: position 42,339 of record NZ_JAIVPF010000052.1, read on the forward strand.
ATCCTCGTGATCACGAGCCTGCTGCTCACCCTCTTCATCCTGCTCCACAAGGGTCGCGGCGGCGGCCTCTCCGACATGTTCGGCGGCGGCGTGACCTCGAGCCTGGGCTCTTCGGGCGTGGCGGAGCGCAACCTCAACCGCATCACCGTCGTGGTGTCGCTGGTGTGGGTCGCCTCGATCGTGGGCCTCGGGCTCCTCGCCCGGTTCTCGGTCGTCTGACCCTCCGCCCAGTCCACCACCATCGCGCTCGCGGGCCACTCCCGCGGGCGCAGCAGTCTCGTCAGAAAGGTATCCATGGCCGGCAGCAACGCCATCCGTGGTGCGCGCGTCGGATCCGGCCCCATGGGGGAGAAGGATCACGGAGCTCGCGCCGACCGCATTCAGATCTCGTACTGGGACGCCCTGGGCAACGAGACGGTCCGCTACTTCGCGGCCGACGTCGCCGCGGAGGAGATCCCCGAGCAGATCGATTCCCCGACCACCGGCCTGCCCGCGGGCCGCGATCGTGAGAACCCGCCCCTGCTCCCGAAGAACGAGCCGTACAAGACGCACCTCGCCTACGTGAAGGAGCGCCGCACGCCGGAGGAGGCCGACGAGCTGCTGGAGGCCGCGTTGCAGAAGCTGCGCGAGCGTCGCGGCACCGCCCGCAAGTCCGCATAGCGGCTCGCCGCCGGAGCAGCGAGGGCCGGGACCCCGAACGGGATCCCGGCCCTTCTGCGTGCTCGTGACGGAGTGCGCACCCGTCGTTCGCGAGCGGTGAGTACCGTCGTGCGCGGGAGCGGGGAAGGCCCGCCCCCGCGCACCCGCCTACAGTGCGGCGAGGAGCTCGTCGAGGGCGGAGTCGCCGCTGCCGGACAGCGGGAGCACGAGCACCGGCCGGCCGCGCTCCCGGAGCACCTCGCGGTCGCCGCGCACCTGCGCCGCGATGAGCGCGCCGAAGCTGCTCTCGGCTCCGGGGATCATGAGGTCGCGGTCGGCCACCTCGACGACCTGCAGGAACGCGCCGAGCGCCGGCCCGCCCTTGTGCAGCTGCCCCACCGAGTGCAGGTACGAGGGGCCGAAGCCGAGCGCCACCGGGAGCCCGAGCGCCGTGGCGAGACGCTGCCGCAGGCGGCTCAGCGCCGCGGCGTAGCGGCCCGCGGGATCGACGTAGGCCTGCACGGCCAGATAACCGCCCTCGGGCACGGCGTCGCGGAGCTCCGCGGCGAGCCGCTCGGCGTCCGGCGTCTCGGGTGCCTCTCCGGCGCGCGACGAGGCGGCTCCGAGCGCGGCGCGCGCGGCCACCTTCGCGGCCTCGACATCGGGCTGATCGAACGGATCGATGCCCATGAGCCGTCCGAGCGCCGCGGTGGCGACCTCCCACATCAGCATCTGCGCGCCGAGCGAGCCGGAGGCCGCGAGATCCCAGTCGCCCTCGGCATCGGGAAGCTCCGACCCCGTGCGCACGCGCACAGTGTTCGCGGGCGGAGCGGTGAACTCCGGAGCCGACGCGGGCAGAGCGATCGGCAGTACCCCGTGGCGATCCTTGCCCGTCGACTCGGCGACGAGCTGCTCGATCCAGGCGCCGAATCCCCACTCGGCCCCCGACGGCTCGGCCACGGCGAGCACGAAGCGCTCGGGCAGACCGGCCGCGATCGCCGCAGTGAGCCGCAGCGCAGGGTTCTCGGGGGAGTCGCTCGCGAGCGACTCGCGCACGCCCTGCGCATCGGCGACCAGGGTGCGCACATCGGCTCCGGCGAGGCCCGAGGGCACGAGCCCGAAGGCGGTGAGCGCGGAGAAGCGGCCGCCCACATGCGGATCCGCGTTGAACACGCGCCGGTTCGCCGCGCGGGATTCGCCGTCGAGCGGCGAGCCCGGATCCGTGACGATGACGATGCGCTCGGACGGTTCGATGCCGGCGGCGCGGAACGCGTGCGCGAACGCGGCCAGGTGACTGCGCGTCTCGATCGTGCTGCCGGACTTCGAGCTCACGACGACCGCCGTGCGCGGCAGCTCGTGCGCGTCGAGCACACGCCGCACCGCGTCGGGGTGCGTGGAGTCGATCATGGTCAGCTCGACCCCCGCCCAGCGGGTGATCACCGCGGGTGCGAGGCTCGATCCGCCCATGCCGCACAGCACGAAGCGATCGACGCCCAGGGACAGGAATTCGGCTCGCAGCGCCTCGACACGCGGGATCAGCTGCTCCGCGGTCCGGATGAAGTCCGTCCAGCCGAGCCGGATCGCGGCCTCGGGCTCCGCCGCGCGACCCCACAGCGCGGCATCCCGCTCGAAGATCCGGCCGGCCACCCGATCCGCGACCAGCCGGTGCAGCGGCTCCTCGAAGTCCGCGACACCCGCTCCGATGCTCAGCTGAACGCTCATGCCTAACCCGCCTTCCGCAGCTCCTGCTCCACCGTCCCGCAGAGCTCGTCCCAGGAGGCGTCGAACTTCTGCAGCCCCTCGAGCTCGAGCTTCTCGGTCACCTCGACGTAGTCGATGCCCTGCGCGGCGATGGCGTTGAGCAGCTGGTTCGACTCGAGATACTCGGAAGTGACCGTGTCACCGCGCACCTCGCCGTGATCTGCGAACGCCTGCAGCGTCGCCTCGGGCATGGTGTTGACGACACCGGGGGCGATGAGCTCGGCCACGTAGAGCGTGTCCGGCAGCGCGGGATCCTTGACGCCCGTCGAGGCCCACAGCGGGCGCTGCGGATTGGCTCCCAGATCGATCAGCAGGCGCGCCCGCTCCGTCGCGAACGACTGCTCGAAGACCTCGTAGGCGAGTCGGGCGTTGGCCACACCGGACTGGCCCTTCAGGGAGAGCGCCTCCTCGGTGCCGATCGCGTTCAGGCGGCCGTCGATCTCGCTGTCCACGCGGGACACGAAGAACGAGGCCACCGAGTGGATGGTCGACAGATCGATCCCGGCCGCGCGGGCCCGCTCGAGCCCGGTCAGGTAGGCGTTGATCACCTGGCGATAGCGTTCGAGGCTGAAGATGAGCGTCACGTTGACGCTGATCCCCGCCGCGATGGTCTCGGTGATGGCCTCGAGACCCTCCACCGTCGCCGGGATCTTGATCATCGCGTTGGTCCGGTCGACCTTCGCCCACAGCTCGCGCGCCTGCGCCACCGTGCCGGCGGTGTCGCGCGCGAGGCCCGGCTCGACCTCGATGGAGACGCGGCCGTCGCGCCCGGCCGTATCCGCGTACACCTCGGCGAACACGTCGCACGCGTCGGCGACGTCGGCAGTGGTGAGCTCGATGATGGTGTCCGAGACGCCGAGTCCGCGCGCCGCGCACGCGGCGATCCGCTCGCCGTAGCCCACGCCGCCCGCGATCGCACCCGCGAAGATGGTCGGGTTGGTGGTGACGCCCACCACATCGTGGCTGCCGATCAGCTCGCGCAACTCGCCGCTCTCGATGCGGCTGCGCGAGAGGTCGTCGAGCCAGATGCTGACTCCCGCGCGGCTCAGTCGCTGGGTCGATGCGCTCATCGTGCTGCCTCCACTGCTGCAATGCTCTCGTGCGCCGCGGCGACCACGGCGTCGGTGGTGATCCCGAACTCCCGGAAGAGGGTCTGGTAGTCGGCGGAGGCGCCGAAGTGCTCGATCGAGACCGAGCGGCCGCTGTCGCCCACGTAGCGCTCCCAGCCGAGCGCGAGCCCGGCCTCGACGCTCACGCGCGCCGCGACGCCGGCGGGCAGCACGCTCTCGCGGTACTCCTCGCCCTGCTCGGCGAACCACTCGAGGCAGGGGGCCGACACGACGCGCGCCCCGATGCCGTCGGCCGCGAGGCGCTCGCGCGCCTCGACCGCCAGCTGCACCTCGGACCCGGTCGCGATGAGCAGCACGTCGATGCTCCCGGTGGGGGAGTCGGCGAGCACGTAGGCGCCCTTGCGCACCCCCTCCGCCGAGGTGCCCTCGAGCACCGGCACGTTCTGGCGGGTGAGCGCGATGCCGGTGGGGCCGGCGTGGCGCGACAGCACCTCGTGCCACGCGGCCGAGACCTCGTTCGCGTCGGCGGGGCGCACCATCGCCAGGTTCGGGATCGCCCGCAGCGTGGCGAGCTGCTCGATCGGCTGGTGCGTGGGCCCGTCCTCGCCGAGGGCGACCGAGTCGTGCGTCCACACGAAGATGCTGGGCACGTTCATGAGCGCGGCGAGGCGGACCGCCGGGCGCATGTAGTCGCTGAAGATGAGGAAGGTGCCGCCGTAGGAGCGGGTCTTGCCGTGGAGCTGGATGCCGTTGAGGATCGCGCCCATCGCGTGCTCGCGGATGCCGAAGTGCAGCACCCGGCCGTAGGGGTCGCCGCTCCAGCTCGCCGTGGAGTGGTGGCCGGGGACGAAGGAGGGGACGCCCGGGATCGTGGTGTTGTTGGATCCCGCGAGATCGGCGGATCCGCCCCACAGCTCGGGCATGATCGGGCCGAGCGCCGCCAGCACCTTGCCGCTCGCCGAGCGGGTGGCGATGCTCTCGCCGGGCTCGAAGGCGGGAAGCGCCTCCAGCGCGCCCTCGGGCAGCTGCTGCGCCTCCACCCGGTCGAAGAGCGCCTTCCGCTCGGGATTGGCGGCCGCCCACGCGTCGAACGACCGCTGCCACTCGGCGCGCTTCTCGGCGCCGCGCTGCACGGCGCCGCGGGAGCGCTCGAGCACCTCGGGCGCGACGACGAAGTGCTGCTCCGGGTCGAAGCCGAGGGCGGTCTTCAGGCCGGCGAGCTCCTCGGCGCCGAGCTTCGCGCCGTGGATGCCGCCCGTGTTCTGCTTGCCGGGGGAGGGCCAGCCGATGATCGTCTTGAGGATGATGAGGCTGGGCTTCGCGGTCTCGGCCTGCGCCTCGGCGATCGCGCGGTGCAGCTCGACCAGATCCTCGACGTACTCGCCGGTCTTCTTCCAGTCGACCTCGAGCACCTGCCAGCCGTACGACTCGTAGCGCTTCGCGACGTCCTCGGAGAAGGAGATGTCGGTGTCGTCCTCGATGGAGATCTGGTTGGAGTCGTAGATCGCGATCAGGTTGCCGAGCTCCTGGTGGCCGGCGAGGCTCGAGGCCTCGGAGGTCACGCCCTCCTGCAGGTCGCCGTCGCCGGCGATCACGTAGATGAAGTGGTCGAACGGGCTCGTGCCGGGCGCCGCCTCGGGGTCGAAGAGGCCCCGCTCGTAGCGGGCGGCGTAGGCGAAGCCCACGGCCGAGGCGAGACCCTGGCCGAGCGGGCCCGTGGTGATCTCGACGCCGTCGGTGTGACCGTACTCCGGGTGCCCCGGGGTCTTCGAACCCCACGTGCGCAGCGACTGGAGGTCCTCGAGCTCGAGTCCGTAGCCGCCGAGGTACAGCTGCACGTACTGGGTGAGCGACGAGTGCCCGACCGAGAGGATGAAGCGGTCCCGGCCGATCCACCTCGGGTCGGCGGGATCGTGGCGCATGACCCGCTGATGCAGCAGATAGGAGACCGGGGCCAGGCTGATCGCCGTGCCCGGGTGTCCGTTGCCGACCTTCTCGACCGCGTCCGCGGCCAGCACGCGCGCGGTGTCCACCGCGAGGCCGTCGAGCTCATCCCACTGCAGTTCGTTTCCCAAGACTCACCTTTCCAAGGGCAGGAACGGGCGCGTTCGCGCTCGCCGGATCAATCCTAATGGCTGCTCCTGCGACAAGGGCGGGTAACATGGGAGACGATGTCCACGCAGATCCCCACCCAGTCCCGGCTCGCGGCGACCCCGCCGCGTCGCAGCTTCGGTCGCATCGTCAAGAACTACGTGGCGCTCACCAAGCCGCGCGTCATGGAGCTGCTGCTCGTGGTCACCGTGCCCGCCATGATCCTGGCGCAGGGCGGCCTGCCGGACCTCTGGCTGGTGGTGGCCACGCTGATCGGCGGCGCGATGAGCGCGGGATCCGCCGGATCGTTCAACTGCTACATCGACCGCGACATGGATCGCAAGATGAAGCGCACCGAGAACCGGCCGCTCGTCACGGGCGAGATCTCCGATCGCAATGCGCTCGTCTTCTCCTGGGTGCTCGGCGTGCTCTCAGTGGTGTGGCTGCTGATCACCACGAACTGGCTGGCCGCTGCGCTCTCCGCGGCCGCGATCTTCTTCTACGTCGTGATCTACACGCTGCTGCTCAAGCGGCACAGCGAGCAGAACATCATCTGGGGCGGCATCGCGGGCTGCTTCCCCGTGCTGATCGGCTGGGCCGCGGTCACCGGCGACCTCGGCTGGCCCGCGTGGATCTTCTTCCTCATCATCTTCCTGTGGACCCCGGCCCACTACTGGCCGCTCTCGATGCGCTACCGCGACGACTACGCCGCCGCCGGCGTGCCGATGCTCGGCGTCGTGCGGGGCCGAGTCACCGTGGGCCTGCAGGTCATCCTCTACACGTGGGCCACCGTCGCCTCGAGCCTGCTGCTGATCCCGGCGCCCGGCATCGGCTGGCTCTACACCGTCGTGGCCGTGCTCTCGGGCGGCTACTTCATCCTCCAGGCCCACCGCCTCTACGGCAGCGCGATCCGCGGCCAGGAGGGCAAGCCGATGCAGGTCTTCCACGGCTCGATCACCTACCTCTCGGTGATCTCGCTCGCCATCGCGATCGATCCGCTGCTGCCGTTCTGAGCCGGGCGGTCCGGCGGCTCGAGATCCGCGCGCCGAGGTGCGCGGCGGGCGATAGGGTGAGCGCATGGCCGATGCATACACACACGGACACCACGCGAGCGTGCTGCGCTCGCACACCTGGCGCACCGCCGAGAACTCCGCCGCCTACCTGCTCCCGCTGCTGAACCCCGGTACCCGCGTGCTCGACATCGGCTCGGGGCCCGGCACCATCACCGCGGACTTCGCGCGCCTCGTGGCGCCGGGACCGGTGCTGGGGGTCGACGCCTCGGACGAGGTCGTGCGGAAGGCCGCGGCCGACACGGCGCCGCTCGGCCTCGAGAACCTCCGCTTCGAGACCGCGGACGCCTATCGGCTCGACGTCGCCGACGGCGGCTTCGACGTCGTGCACGCGCATCAGGTGCTGCAGCACGTCGGCGATCCGGTCGCCATGCTCCGCGAGATGCGGCGCGTGACCGCCCCCGGCGGGGTCGTGGCCGCCCGCGACGTCGACTACGAGGGCGTCATCTGGGCGCCGGGCCACCCGGAGCTCGCCGAGTGGCTCGAGCTCTACCTCCAGGTGCACCGGGGCGTCAGCGGGGAGCCCGCCGCCGGGCGGCATCTCAAGGCGTGGGCCCGCAGGGCCGGCCTCGAGGACGTGGCCTGCTCCGCATCGCTCTGGCTGTTCGAGTCCGACGAGGACCGGGCCTGGTGGGGCGGCATGTGGGCCGAGCGCGCAGTCGCGTCGGCGTTCGCCGACAACGCCATCCGCCTCGGACTCGCCGATCGCGACCGCCTGGAGCGCATCTCGGCGGGCTGGGAGCGCTGGGCCGAGGATCCCGACGGGTGGCTGCTGATGCCCCACGCGGAGATCGTGGCAACCGTCGAGTGAATCCGCGTCGCACGCCGGCGGTACGCTGAGAGGATGACCAGCCACCCCCAGGAGCTCCACCCCAGTACCGCCGTCGTCGCCCTCGGGCGGCCCGATGCCGAACCCGACGGGCCGCTCAATCCGCCCATCGTGCTCAGCTCGACGTTCCGCGGGTCCGCGACGCCGGAGCCGGGGGAGCGGGTGTACGCGCGCTACTCCAATCCGAGCTGGGAGCCGCTGGAGTCGGCCATCGCGACGCTCGAGCGGAGCGAGACGCCCGGCCTCGCCTTCGCGTCCGGGATGGCGGCGGTCTCGGCCGCCCTGTCGCTCACCCCGATCGGGGGTGTGGCCGTGGTGCCGAGCGCGTCGTACAACGGCACGATCGGCCTGGCCCGCGAGCTCGGCGCGGAGGGCGCCCTGCGGTTGCGCGAGGTGGACCCGCTGAACGTCGACGCCACGGTGGCCGCGCTGAACGGCGCCGACCTGCTCTGGCTCGAGTCGCCCACGAACCCCATGCTCGACGTCGTGGACGTGCCCGCGCTGGCCGCGGCCGCCCGCGAGCGCGGTGTCACCGTCGTCGTCGACAACACCTTCAGCACGCCACTCCGGCAGCGACCGCTCGAGGTCGGCGCCGACGTCGTGGTGCACTCCGCCACGAAGTTCATCGCCGGCCACTCGGACGTGCTGCTGGGCATCGCCGTGACGCGGGATCCCGAGCTGCGCGCGAGGCTCGCGAAGCGGCGCACCCTCCAGGGCGGCGTTCCCGGCCCCTTCGAGGCCTGGCTCGCCCTGCGCGGCCTGCGCACGATGGCCCTGCGCCTCGACCGCGCCGAGGCGACCACGGGCGAGCTCGCGCGGCGTCTGGACGCGCACCCGGCGATCGCCCGGGTGCGGTATCCCGGGCTTCCGCAGGACCCCGGTCACGAGCTCGCGCGGGCGCAGCTCGACGGATTCGGCGCCGTGATGTCGATCGAGCTCGCGGGCGGGGCGGCCGCCGCGGAGGCGTTCGTCGACGCGCTGCGGCTGTTCACGCCGGCGACCAGCCTGGGCGGCGTCGAGTCCCTCGTCGAGCGCCGGCGCAGGCACCCCGCGGAACCCGTCGAGGTGCCCGAGGCGCTCGTGCGCCTGAGCGTCGGGATCGAGCACGTCGAGGATCTCTGGGCCGACCTGGAGCGGGGCCTGTCGGGCCTGAGCTAGCGGTACTCGGCTCGCTCGGCAGCTCGGTGACACGCGGCCGATCGCCGGTTCGCCCCCTGCTCCGCCGGTTCGCCCCCTGCTCCGGCGGTTCACCGCCTATGCTTCGGTGGTCCACTGCGGCGAGTGGCGGATAACGCGCCTGTTTCGGCGAAAACAGCCGCGTTATCCGCCGCTCGGTAGCGCCTGCACGCCCGCACAGGACCCCGGCTCCTTCGCTCACAGGATGGGCACACGTCGGTTCCATCATGAGGTCCGGCTCTCCCTGTGGAGAAGCCGCGCTCTGCACAGGCGACGTGCGGAGTATGGCGCCCATGGAACCGCGAGTGCAGGCCGACGCCGTCTTCTCCGACCGGGCCTTCCTGCTGCGGCAGGCGATGAGCCTCGGGTACGGCAGGGGCGCCTTGGCGCATCCCCGCTGGCATCGACCGTTCTCCGGGATGCGCTCGAAGCAGCCGAGCGCCCGAAGGCTGTACGGCCGGGCGCTGCAGTATCTCCCGCGGCTCCGCCCGGGCGAGCGCTTCAGCCACGCGACGGCACTCGCGGTGCTCGGCTGTCCGATCAGGGTTCCGAAGAACACGCCGGTCGACGTCTCCAGTCCAGCAGAGATCGGCCGGGTGACCTGCAGGGGCGTGCGGGGCCATCGGCACGTGCGCGAAACGGCGCCGTTCCTCTGCGCCGTGCCCGAGGGCGAGGAGTCCGTGCCGATCGTCCCGCCGCTGCGAGCCGTGCAGCAGGCGGCCGGTTCGCTGCCCTTCGTCGAGCTGGTCGTGGCGCTCGACCATCTGCTGCGCGAAGACGACCGCCGATTCGACCCGTTCACCCGCGTGCATCCCGACGAGCTGACCGCATTCGCGGCGACCACCACCGGGCGGGGCGCACGCCGGTTCCGGGAGGCCGCCGCGCTCGCGCGGATCGGCTCCGAGTCGCGCATGGAGACGCTCATGCGCCTCGCGGGGGTGCGCGTCGGGATGCCGGAGCTGCGGCTGCAGGTCGAGCTGTACGACGCCTCGGGCGGGTGGATCGGACGCTTCGACGCCGTCGACGACGAGACCCGCAGCATCTTCGAGTACGACGGCGAGCAGCACGTCACCTCTGCGCGGCAGCGTCGCCGGGATCCCCGTAAGCACCAGGCGGCGCGCGATTCGGGATGGAGGCTCCTGGTGTTCTTCCACGAGGATCTGCTCGAGAGCCTGGCCGACGCGGGGCGCCGGATGCTCGAGTTCAGCGGCCGCTCCGGGAGACCGGTTCGACCGAGCCTCTCGCGTCTGCTCGACGAGCGGTCGGGGGACGACACCGAGTCCGCCGTTCCGCGTCGGAATGCGCACCACGGTCCGGCCGGCGACTGACGAGGCGCTCACTCGCCCCGCCCCGCAACTGGATCTACCAGGCGCGAGTGGCGGATAACGCGGTTGTCTCCGCGCAAACAGCCGCGTTATCCGCCACTCGCCGATGCCGGCGGGACGTCGCCGCGCCGGGCGTGCAGCGGCCCGGCCAGCAACCCGAGCACCACCGCGACGAGTACCGCGCCCGCTCCGAGGGCGCTCACGAGGTAGAGCGGGAGCTCGAGCGCGAAGGCCGCATCGGCGTCCCAGTCGACGAACGTGTCGCCCACCGAATTGAGGTTGCCGAAGGATGCGAAGAAGTAGGCCGGTGCGCCGGCCGCGAGAATGCAGCCGAAGAGCAGGAGCAGCACCCATCCCGGCTGCTTCTCGCGGGAGAGCAGAGCCAGGGCGGCCCAGCCGAGCGCGAGCAGGATCCCGATCGTCGCGAACCCGATTCCGGCCCAGACCCCGTAGGGCTGGCCCGCGGCGTCCATCGCGGCGACCGCCTGCTCGAGCGGCACCCCGCTCGCAGCGGTGACCGCCCAGTCGCTCATGAGCAGCGCCCCGAGGATCGCATAGACGATCAGCCCGGCGACGCCGAGCGATACGAGGAGCGCGCGAGCGGTCATCTCGACACGGTGGTCAGGGAGTCGCGGCGGGCGCCGCGGAGACCGCGGCGCCGGGGCGCTTCAGGCGCAGCACCACGACGGTCATCGCCGCGGCGGTGAGCGACGCGAGCACCATGTGCACGCCCACCGCGAAGGGCGGCAGCCCGCTGCGGGCCTGGAAGACGCCGACGCCGATCTGCACGAGCAGCGCGGCGAGCAGCGCGACCGACCAGCGCAGCGGCCGCAGCCGCTTCGCCGCCGCCCAGCCCACGAGCACGAGCACGAGCGCCAGGGAGATGTAGCCCGGCCAGGCGTGCACGTGGCTGAGCAGCGTCGCGTCGAAGCCGTCGCGCACGATGCCGGCGTCGCCCGAGTGCGGCCCCGCGCCCGTGGTGAGCACGCCGAACAGCACGGTCAGCGCCATGAAGAGCGTGGTGACGTGGGTCAGGATCGCGAAGCCCTTCGGCACCGCTCGCTCGCGGGGCAGCGGCTCCTCGTACATGCGCACGAGATACGCGGCGGTCACGCACACGAGCACGAGGGAGACGGTGTAGTGGAAGCCCACCAGGTTCGCGTTGAGATGCAGCCACACGACGAAGGCGCCCACGAGCGCCTGCAGCACCACGAGCCCCAGCACCACCGACGAGATGACGAGGAGATCGCGGCGCCGGGCCCGGATGCGCCAGCTCAGCACCAGCACCAGGAGGGCGGCGATCAGCAGCGGACCCGAGATGGTGCGGTTGGTGAACTCGATGATGCCGTGGATCCCGAGTTCGGGCGTGGGCACGAGGGAGCCCGGAGTGCAGACGGGCCAGTCGGTGCAGCCGAGACCGGAGCCCGTGAGGCGCACGGTGCCGCCCGTCGCGATGATCGTGACGTTCAGCACGAACGAGGCCCAGGCCGCGATCCGCAGGAGGCGGGAGGGCGCGCGGTCGGCGCTGCGCCGGCGTTCGTCCGGGATCGCGGTTCCAGTCGGTGTGCTCGCGCTTGACAACGCGTCTCCTTTCGGCCCAGACCGAGCATCCCATTACTAAGGGTCGCCTACCCTGACAAGCGGCGTCCGAAGCTGTAGAATGGGAAGCTGTGGTTGCGTGCGGCGAACCAGCATCGGGTGCGAAGCACCGGATCAGCCGGTTCCGTCCGAAGCCCAGACTACTGCACCGCTGCAGGGCCAGGACTGTGTGCCCGATCGAATTCGCGTGCGCACGCGGGGCCGGCCCGGCGAGACGAAGAATGAGGGAGGGATCATGCCAGAGGTACTGATCGACCGACCCGAGCTGGAAGGCTTGGGCCAGTACGAATTCGGCTGGCACGACAGCGATGAGGCAGGCGCGATCGCCAAGCGCGGCCTCAACGAGCAGGTCGTGCGTGAAATCTCGGCTCTGAAGAACGAACCGGAGTGGATGCTGCAGCGACGTCTCAAGGCGCTGCAGATCTTCGGCCGGAAGCCGATGCCGTCGTGGGGCGCGGATCTCTCGGAGATCGACTTCGACAACATCAAGTACTTCGTGCGCTCGACCGAGAAGCAGGCGACGAGCTGGGAGGAGCTCCCCGAGGAGATCAAGGAGACCTACGAGCGGCTCGGCATCCCCGAGGCCGAGCGCCAGCGTCTCGTCGCCGGCGTCGCCGCCCAGTACGAGTCCGAGGTGGTCTACCACCAGATCCGCGAGGACCTCGAGGAGCAGGGTGTGCTCTTCCTCGACACCGACACCGCGCTGCGCGAGCACCCGGAGTTCTTCGAGGAGTACTTCGGCACCGTGATCCCGTCGGGCGACAACAAGTTCGCCGCGCTGAACACGGCCGTGTGGTCGGGCGGCTCGTTCGTGTACGTGCCGAAGGGCGTGCACGTGGAGATCCCGCTGCAGGCGTACTTCCGCATCAACACCGAGAACATGGGACAGTTCGAGCGCACGCTCATCATCGCCGACGAGGGCAGCTACGTGCACTACATCGAGGGCTGCACGGCGCCGATCTACAAGTCGGACTCGCTGCACTCCGCGGTGGTCGAGATCATCGTCAAGAAGAACGCGCGCGTGCGCTACACGACGATCCAGAACTGGTCGAACAACGTGTACAACCTCGTGACCAAGCGCGCTGTGGCCGAAGAGGGCGCCACCATGGAGTGGGTCGACGGCAACATCGGCTCGAAGGTCACCATGAAGTACCCGTCGATCTACCTGACCGGCGAGCACGCCAAGGGCGAGACCCTGTCGGTCGCCTTCGCCGGGCCGGGCCAGCACCAGGACACCGGCGCGAAGATGATCCACCTGGCTCCGCACACCAAGTCGTCGATCCTCGCGAAGTCGATCGCCCGCGGAGGCGGTCGCACGGGGTACCGCGGCGAGGTGCGGATCGAGCCGGGCGCGCGGCGCGCGGCGAACTCGGTGGTCTGCGACGCGCTGCTCGTCGACACGATCTCGCGCAGCGACACCTACCCGGCCATCGACATCCGCACCGACGACGCCGAGCTGGGCCACGAGGCCACGGTCTCGCGCGTCAGCGAGGAGCAGCTCTTCTACCTCATGAGCCGCGGCCTCGCCGAGGAGGAGGCGATGGCCATGATCGTGCGCGGCTTCATCGAGCCGATCGCGCGCGAGCTGCCCATGGAGTACGCCCTCGAACTGAACAAGCTCATCGAGATGGGCATGGAAGGATCCGTCGGATAATGACCGAAGCTGTTGCAACGAAGACTGCGCCCGCTCAGCACGGCCTGACCGCCCACTCCGACGGGGACTGGGCGAACCGGATCCCGGTGCAGACCCGCTCCGAGCGGCCGAAGTCCACCGATGTCGCCGATTTCGCACCGGTGACCGGCCGCGAAGCGGTCTGGAAGTACACGCCGGTCGCGAAGCTCGACGCGCTGCTGAACGGCGAGCTCGACGGCTCGCGCCTCCCGGTCTCGGTGGGCGACGCCGCGGGTGTCGCATCCGAGTGGATCGCCCGGGACGACGCCCGCATCGGGCGCGCGGGCACTCCCGAGGAGCGGGGCGCCGCCGCGGCGTGGACCGCCTTCGGCGAGGCCCACCTCGTCACCCTCTCCTCGGAGGAGAAGGTCACGACGGTCGTCACCCGCGACGCGCTGGACTCGGCGCCCCGGGCCGCCCACACGATCATCGAGGCGGCACCGCAGAGCCAGGGCCTCGTGATCCTCGAGAACACGGGCTCGGCGCAGCTCTCCGAGAACGTCGAGATCGTCGTGGGCGACGGGGCGAAGCTCACCGTCGTCAGCGTGCAGCAGTGGGACGGCGACGCGATCCACCTGGCGAGCCACTACGCCACCGTGGGCCGCGACGCGACGCTCACGCACATCGTGGTCTCGCTCGGCGGCGGGGTCGTGCGCCTCAACCCCTCGATCCATCTCGACCACGAGGGCTCGACGGGCACCGCGCTCGGCGCCTACTTCGCCGATGCCGGGCAGCACCTGGAGCACCAGGTGTACCTCGACCACGATGCCCCGCACACCACCAGCCGCGTCACCTACAAGGGCGCGCTGCAGGGAGAGGGTGCGCACACCGTGTGGATCGGCGACGTGCTGATCCGCAACAACGCGACCGGCACCGACAGCTACGAGCAGAACCGCAATCTCGTGCTCAGCGAGGGCACCCGCGCCGACTCGATCCCCAACCTGGAGATCGAGACCGGCGACATCGAGGGCGCCGGTCACGCCTCGGCGACGGGGCGCTTCGACGACGAGCACATCTTCTACCTGCAGAGCCGCGGCATCTCGGAGGAGGAGGCGCGCAAGCTCGTGGTGCGCGGCTTCCTGATCGAGGTCATCGCCCAGATCGGCGACGAAGCGACCGAGGAGCGCCTGCAGGCGGCCGTCGAGGCCGAGCTGGCCGACTCGGTCGGCCCGGCGTCAGGCGTCCAGGCGACCCGGGGAGCCTGAGTGCCCCGTCACAAGGTGATCGCGGTCAGCGATCTGGTGCAGGATCAGGCGACGCGCGTCGTCCTCGACGATGTGCCGATCGCCGTGGTGCTGGACTCGCAGGGCGAGGTCCACGCCATCGGCGACACCTGCAGTCACGGACAGATCAGCCTGTCAGAGGGATTCGTCGAGGGCGACACGCTCGAGTGCTGGGCCCACGGCTCCGCATTCTCGCTGCGCACCGGCATCCCGCAGAACCTTCCGGCCTACGAGCCGGTACCCGTCTACGCCGTCGAGATCGAGGACGGCGACGTGTACATCGACCCCAACGTTACGAAAGAGATTGAACAATGAGCTCCGTTCTTGAAATCAAGGACCTGCACGTCAGCGTCGAGACCGAGCAGGGCGAGAAGCAGATCCTCAAGGGGGTCGACCTCACCATCAACCAGGGCGAGACCCACGCCATCATGGGCCCCAACGGCTCGGGCAAGTCGACCCTCGCCTACGCCATCGCCGGCCACCCCCGGTACGAGGTCACGGGCGGGTCGATCCTGCTCGACGGCGAGGAGGTGCTCGACATGGAGGTGGACGAGCGCGCCCAGGCCGGCCTCTTCCTCGCCATGCAGTACCCGGTGGAGATCCCCGGCGTGACCAACGCCAACTTCCTGCGCACCGCGAAGACCGCGATCGACGGCGAGGCGCCGGCGATCCGCACCTGGATGAAGGACGTCAAGGAGGCCATGCAGAACCTCCGCATGGACGAGTCGTTCGCGTCGCGCAACGTCAACGAGGGCTTCTCGGGCGGCGAGAAGAAGCGCAACGAGATCCTGCAGCTCGAACTGCTCAAGCCGAAGTTCGCCGTGCTCGACGAGACCGATTCGGGTCTCGACGTCGACGCGCTCAAGGTCGTCTCGGAGGGTGTGAATCGCGCCAAGGAGAACACCGGCCTCGGCGTGCTGCTCATCACGCACTACACCCGCATCCTGCGCTACATCGAGCCGGACTTCGTGCACGTCTTCGTGAACGGCCGCGTCGCGGAGGAGGGCGGCCCGGAGCTCGCCGAGCGTCTCGAGGAAGAGGGCTACGACCGCTTCCTCACGGGCGCTTCGGCCTGACGCGCGCCTGGTCTAGGCTGATTCCCATGAGCGACGAAGCAACGACCGTTCCGCAGTCGATCGACCCCGAGTTCCGCGAGCAGGCGCTCGAGGCGCTGAAGAACGTCTCGGATCCCGAGCTCGGCGTCAACATCGTCGACCTGGGCCTGATCTACGATCTGGCCTTCGACGAGGAGCACGACGCGCTCGTCATCAGCATGACGCTCACGAGCGCGGGCTGCCCGCTCACCGACGTCATCGAGAACGACATCGCCGAGGCCCTCGACGGGCTCGTGACCGCGTTCCGCATCAACTGGGTGTGGATGCCGCCGTGGACGCCCGAGCGGATCACCGACGACGGTCGGGACATGATGCGAGCGCTCGGCTTCGCCATCTGACCGCCGTGCCGAGCAACCCGCTGCGCTCGCCCGACGATCCTCGACTGAGCAGGATCGCCGGGCCGAGCGCGCTCGTGATCTTCGGCGTCACGGGCGATCTCTCGCGCAAGAAGCTGATGCCGGCCGTCTACGATCTCGCGAATCGCGGGCTGCTCCCGCCCGGCTTCGCACTCGTCGGCTTCGCCCGCCGCGACTGGGCGGACCGCGACTTCGCGGAGATCGTGCACGACGCCGTGCGCAAGCACGCCAGGACCCCGTTCCGCGAGGAGATCTGGCGTCAGCTCGCCCAGGGCATCCGTTTCGTGCAGGGCCACTTCGACGACCCGGCGGCCTACCACCGCCTGCGCGACACGGTCGACGCGCTCGATCGCGAGCGCGGCACGATGGGCAACCACGCCTTCTACCTGTCGATCCCGCCGCGCTCGTTCCCGGAGGTCGCCCGGCAGCTGAGCAGCTCCGGTCTCGTGGATCGCACGGGCGAGGGGGAGAACCGGCCCTGGCGGCGCGTGATCATCGAGAAGCCCTTCGGGCACGACCTCGCCTCCGCCCGGGCGCTGAACGACGCGCTGGAGTCGACGTTCCCCGCCGACTCGATCTTCCGGATCGATCACTACCTCGGCAAGGAGACGGTGCAGAACATCCTCTCGCTGCGCTTCGCGAACACGATGTACGAGCCGATCTGGAACCGCAACTACGTCGACCACGTGCAGATCACGATGGCGGAGGACATCGGGGTCGGCGGCCGCGCGGGGTACTACGACGGGGTCGGCGCCGCGCGGGACGTGATCCAGAACCACCTGCTCCAGCTGCTCGCGCTCACCGCGATGGAGGAGCCCATCAGCCTGAGCGCCGAGCACCTGCGCGCCGAGAAGGAGAAGGTGCTCGAGGCGGTCAAGCTGCCCGACGACCTCGCGGCGGGGGTCGCCCGCGGCCAGTACGCCGGGGGCTGGCAGGGCGGCGAGCAGGTGAGCGGCTTCCTCGCCGAGGACGGGATGGATCCCGAGTCCCGCACCGAGACGTACGCGGCGATGAAGCTCCACGTCAACACCCGCCGCTGGGCCGGCGTGCCCTTCTACCTGCGCACGGGCAAGCGCCTCGGGCGCCGCGTCACCGAGATCGCGGTGGTGTTCCGCAAGGAGGCGGGCGAGCTCTTCGGCAAGGCCGAGACGACCGAGCAGGGTTCGAACGCACTCGTGATCCGGGTGCAGCCGGACGAGGGCATCACCATCCGCTTCGGCGCGAAGGTGCCAGGCACCGCCGCGCGGGTGCGCGACGTGACGATGGACTTCGGGTACGGGCACGCCTTCACGGAGGCGAGTCCCGAGGCCTACGAGCGGCTGATCCTCGACGTGCTGCTGGGGGATGCCCCGCTCTTCCCGCGGCAGCGGGAGGTGGAGCTGTCGTGGCGCATCCTCGACCCGATCGAGGAGTACTGGGCCGGGCTGGACGAGCCGGTCGAGCAGTACGCGCCGGGATCGTGGGGCCCCGACTCCGCGGGAGAACTGCTCGCGCGGGATGGACGCAGCTGGAGGCGGCCGTGATCGAAGAGCTTCCGGGGACCAGCGTCAGCGCGGTGGCCCGCCGTCTGGTGTCGATGCGGCAGGAGAGCGGCGTCGCCGCCCTCGGGCGCGTGCTGACGCTCGTGATCGCCGCCACCGGCCCGCTCGACGAGACGGTGGTCGAGGCCGCGAACCACGCGTCGAACGAGCATCCGATGCGTGTGATCGTGCTGCTCACGCGCCCCGAGGGTCCTGCGCGCCTCGACGCCGAGATCCGGGTCGGCGCCGACGCCGGCGCGAGCGAGGTCGTCGTGCTGCGGGCCTACGGGGAGGCGAGCACGGGGATCGAGAGCCTCGTCACGGGCCTGCTGCTGCCCGACGCGCCGGTCGTCGTGTGGTGGCCGGCCGCGGCGCCCGAGCGCCCCGGATCGGATCCGCTCGGCCGCATCGCCCAGCGCCGCATCACCGACAGCGCCTCGATCACCGATCCCGTGGAGCAGATGCGCCGGATCGCCGCGTACTCCCCGGGGGACACCGACCTCGCCTGGACGCGCGTGACCCGGTGGCGGGAGTACCTCGCCGCCGTGCTCGACCAGCCGCCCTTCGACCCGGTGACATCGGTGGAGGTCGTGGGTGCGGCGGGGTCGATGTCGACCCAGCTGCTCGCGGCCTGGCTCCAGCTCGCGCTGGAGGTGCCGACGACCTGCCGTCTGCCGGGCGGGAACCACCCGGCGGAGGGGGTGCGCTCGGTCACGCTGTCCCGCGCCGCGGGAGACGCGGTGCTGGAGCGGATGTCGGGATCCCAGACCCTGCTGCGGCAGCCGGGCCACCCGACCCACGAGATCGTGCTGCCGCGCCGCACCCTGAGCGAGTGCCTGGCGGAGGAGCTGCGCCGGCTCGACGAGGACGTCATGTACCGGCGGGTGCTCGAGCGGCTGGGCCGCATCCGGGCGGCCCAGGAGGCGAAGGACAACCGGACGAGTGAATGGAGCACGGAGCATGACTGAGCCCGGAACGAACGAGCGCACCGCGAACATCGGAGTGATCGGTCTGGCCGTCATGGGCGCGAACCTCGCGCGCAACCTCGCCAGCCGCGCGGGGAACACGGTGGCGGTGCTCAACCGCAGCCGCGGGCGCACCGAGGCCCTGGTGGCGGAGCACCCGGAGGCGGGCTTCGTGCCGGCGTACTCGTACGAGGAGTTCGCCGCGAGTCTCGCGCGCCCGCGCACCGCGATCATCATGGTGCAGGCCGGGGCGGCGACCGACGCGACCATCGACGAGCTCGTGCGCGTCTTCGAGCCGGGCGACATCATCGTGGACGGCGGCAACGCGTACTTCCCCGACACGATCCGCCGCGAGCGGGCCGTGCGGGAGACCGGCATCAACTTCGTGGGCGCCGGGATCTCGGGCGGCGAGGAGGGCGCGCTGAACGGCCCCAGCATCATGCCGGGGGGCTCTGACGAAGCCTGGGACACGCTGGGCCCGATCCTGCGCTCGATCGCCGCGGTCGCCGAGGGCGAGCCCTGCGTGGCGCACATGGGGCACGACGGCGCCGGCCACTTCGTGAAGATGGTGCACAACGGCATCGAGTACGCCGACATGCAGCTCATCGCCGAGGCCTACGACCTGATCCGCCGCGGCACGGGGAGGAGCCCCGCCGAGATCGCGGAGGTCTTCGCCGAGTGGAACCGGGGCGAGCTCGAGTCGTACCTCATCGAGATCACGGCCGAGGTGCTGCGGCAGGTCGACGCCGAGACGGGCGGGCCGCTCGTGGACGTGATCCTCGACCAGGCGGGCGCCAAGGGCACCGGCGCGTGGACGGTGCAGACCGCGCTGTCGCTCGGGGTGCCGGTCTCGGGCATCGCCGAGGCGACCTTCGCCCGGTCGCTGTCGTCCCATCCGGAGCAGCGCGCGGCCGCGGCGGCGCTGCCGGGCCCAACCGAGGTCCCGGCCCCCGCCGATCACGCCGCGTTCATCGAGGACGTGCGCCAGGCCCTCTACGCCTCGAAGATCGTCGCTTACTCGCAGGGCTTCGACGAGATCCGCGCGGGTGCGGCCGAGTACGACTGGAGCATCGACCTCGGCGCCGTCGCCCGCATCTGGCGGGCCGGCTGCATCATCCGCGCCCAGTTCCTCAACCGGATCGCCGACGCCTACGCCGAGCAGCCGGAGCTGCCGCTGCTCATGGCGGCGCCGTACTTCGCGGAGGCACTCGGCCGCGGGCAGGAGGCCTGGCGCCGCGTGGTGAGCCATGCGACCCGCGCCGGCATCCCCGCGCCCGCCTT
Organism: Leucobacter sp.; assembly: GCF_053528595.1. Lineage (NCBI taxonomy): Bacteria > Bacillati > Actinomycetota > Actinomycetes > Micrococcales > Microbacteriaceae > Leucobacter > Leucobacter sp. Next base: position 62,031 of record NZ_JAIVPF010000052.1, read on the forward strand.
CTCGTCGTCGCTGGCCTACTACGACGGCCTGCGCGCCGAGCGGCTGCCCGCCGCCCTCGTACAGGGGCAGCGCGACTTCTTCGGCGCCCACACCTATCGGCGCGTCGATCGCCCGGGCAGCTTCCACACGCTGTGGTCGGGCGACCGCTCGGAGATCGAGGCCTAGAGGTGGCGCCGCACCGGATCGAACGCGCCGCCGACCTCGCCGGATTGGGCGCGGCCGTAGCCGACGCGATGCTCGCCGTGTGCCGGGGCCGGCAGGCGGAGGGCGGGGTTCCCTGCGTCGTGCTCACGGGCGGCAGCGGGGGAGAGCGCGTGCTGCGGGATCTCGCCGCCCACCCCGACCTCGACGCCGTCGACTGGCGTCGGGTGCGCTTCCTCTGGGGCGACGAGCGCTGGGTGCCCCGAGGGCACGAGGAGCGCAACGACCGGCTGGCCGACGACACGCTGTTCGCCGCGGTCGAGGTGGATCCCGATCTCGTGCACCGCGTGCCGGCCGGCGACTCCGGGCTGCCGCTCGACGCCGCGGCGGCCGCCTACGCCGAGCTCGTGCGGAGGGTCGAGCGCATCGATCTCGCCCTCAGCGGCGTCGGCCCCGACGGGCACGTCGCCTCGCTGTTCCCGGGACGCGAGGACCTGCTGCGCGCCGGTGCGGACACCCCGAGCGCGATCCCCGTGCGCGACTCGCCCAAGCCGCCGCCCGAGCGCATCTCGCTGACCCTCCCCGCCCTGAACCGCGCCGATCGCTCGTGGCTGATCGCCGCGGGCGCCGCCAAGGCGGAGGCCGTGGCGCGGATCTCGGCGCGCGACGAGCCGCTGCTGCTGCCGGCGGCGCGCCTCGCGGGCGCCGTCGAGACGGTGCTCTGGGCCGACGACGACGCGCTCAGCCTCGTCGACGCGGCCGGCCGGTAGACTAGCGAGGTTGTCCACCGACCGGGTCGCAGACCCGGCATCCCCGAGGAGCCCCGCAGCATGATCACCGTCGAAGACCTCGCGATCGACGTCGGCGCACGACGCCTCATGGAGGGCGTCACCTTCCGCGTGAACCCGGGCGACAAGGTCGGTCTCGTGGGGCGCAACGGCGCGGGGAAGACGACGCTCACGCGCACCCTCTCGGGCGAGCTGCAGCCGGCCGAGGGCGCGATCACCGTGTCGGGCGAGCTCGGCTTCCTGCCGCAGGATCCGCGCACCGGCGATCCCGATCAGATCGCGCGGCACCGGATCCTCGACGCCCGCGGACTCGGCACGCTCACCAAGAACATCGCGAAGGCCTCGGAGGACATGGCGTCCGACGATCCCGCCGTCGCGGAGAAGGCGATGAAGCGCTTCGGCAACCTGACCGACCGCTTCCACGCCCTCGGCGGCTACGCGGCCGAGTCCGAGGCCGCCTCGATCTCCAACAACCTGGGACTGCCCGATCGCATCCTCGACCAGCCGCTGAAGACCCTCTCCGGCGGTCAGCGCCGTCGCATCGAGCTCGCCCGCATCCTGTTCTCGGACGCGGACACGATGATCCTCGACGAGCCGACCAACCACCTCGACGCCGACTCCATCGTGTGGCTGCGCGAGTTCCTCAAGAGCTACAAGGGCGGCGTGATCGTCATCTCGCACGACATCGAGCTGGTCGGGGAGACCGTCAACCGGGTCTTCTACCTCGACGCGAACCGCCAGGTCATCGACATCTACAACATGAACTGGAAGCTCTACCTGCGGCAGCGGGCGGCCGACGAGGAGCGCCGCCGCAAGGAGCGGATGAACGTCGAGAAGAAGGCCTCGGCGCTCAAGGACCAGGCGGCGAAGTTCGGGGCGAAGGCCTCGAAGGCCGCCGCCGCGCACCAGATGGTCGCGCGCGCCGAGAAGATGCTGTCGGGCCTCGAGGAGGTGCGCCAGGTCGACCGCGTGGCCAAGCTGCGCTTCCCCGACCCGGCGCCCTGCGGCAAGACGCCGCTCATGGCGCAGGGGCTCTCGAAGTCCTTCGGGTCGCTCGAGATCTTCGCGGGGGTCGACCTGGCCATCGACCGCGGCTCGAAGGTCGTGGTGCTCGGTCTCAACGGCGCGGGCAAGACGACGCTGCTGCGGCTGCTCGCGCAGGTGGACGAGCCGGACACCGGCGAGATCGTGGCCGGCCACGGCCTGAAGGTCGGGTACTACGCGCAGGAGCACGAGACGCTCGACGTCAAGGCGAGCGTGCTGCAGAACATGGTGTCGGTGTCGCAGCACCTGACGGAGACGGAGGCGCGCAAGGTGCTCGGCTCGTTCCTCTTCACGGGCGACGACGTGCACAAGCCGGCCGGAGTGCTCTCGGGCGGTGAGAAGACGCGCCTCGCGCTCGCGATGCTGGTGGTCTCGAGCGCCAACGTGCTGCTGCTCGACGAGCCCACCAACAACCTCGACCCCGCGAGCCGCGAGGAGATCCTCGACGCGCTCGCGCACTTCGCGGGCGCCGTGGTGCTCGTGTCGCACGATCAGGGAGCCGTCGAGGCGCTCAACCCCGAGCGCGTGCTCATCATGCCGGAGGCCACCGAGGACCACTGGTCGAAGGAGTACCTGGAGCTCATCGAGCTGGCGTAGTCCCGCCGGGGCCGCCCGTGACGGGCGGTCCCGGCGGGCGGCGCGCCTAGCTGCTGCGGCGCATCGCGCGGATGCCCACGACGAGGCCCACGACCGCGACCGCGAGCGCCGACAGACCGCCCCAGAGCACCGCGGGCTCGGCGAACGCGCCCGCCATCAGCGCCCGCTCGGCCTGCACCACCCAGTTGATGGGGTTGACCGCCGAGACCGCCCGCATCCAGCCGGGCGCCTGGTCGAGGGGCAGCAGCATCCCCGAGAGGATGAGCAGCGGGAACATCAGCCCCTGCTGCAGGCCCCAGAACAGCCACTCCCGGTCCTTGGTGACCAGCGCGAGCGCGTAGGAGAGCGAGCCGAGGCCCACCCCGAACACCGCGAGGAGGACGAGCCCGGCCACGAGGCCCGCCGCGTGCGCCCGGAAGCCGAACGGCCAGGCGATCGCCACGATCAGGAGCGCCTGCACCACGATCGGTGCGATCTCCTTGAGGGCGCGGCCGACCAGCAGCGAGGACCGTGAGAGCGGCGCGACGAGCGTGCGCTCGTGGGAACCGGTCATCATCTCGTACTGCAGATTGGATCCGGTCATCCCGGTGCCGAAGAGCACGATCATGACGAGCACGCCCGGCACGAACCACTGCAGCGTATCGGCCGCCGGCTGCCCTGACGCGCCGACGAGCAGCGGTGCGAACAACCCGAGGAAGACGAGCGGCTGCAGCAGGCTGAAGATGAGCGAGAAGGGATCGCGGACCACCGGGCGGAGCTCGCGGACGAGCACGTTCCAGGTGTCCCGCACGGTATTCGCTCCTGCGGTCGGCGCGGTCTCGGCGGTGGTGTCGGTGATCATCGGTTCGCTCCCTTCGGGGCGAGGTGCGCGGCGGCGGCCTCGGCGGTGCTCTGGTTGGGTGATGCGCTCCGGTCCGGCGCCGGCGCCGGGGCCGGACCGCCCGATGCGGCATCCTGCTCGGCGGCGCTGGTCTCGGCGGTGCTGATCTGCTCGGCGGCGTCGCCCTGCTCGGCCTCGCGGAGCGTGCGGCCGGTGAGGGAGAGGAACACGTCGTCGAGGGTCGGCGGCACTCCGGTCGCCGACCGCACCGCGATGCCGGCGGCGTCGAGCGCCCGCACCGCCGCGGGGAGCAGGGCGTCGCCGTCCGGTGCGGTGACCGACACCTCGCGCTCGGTGATCCGCACCTCGCGGTCGGTGAGCCCTCGTACGGTCTCACCGGCGCGCCGGGCCTCGTCCGCGGTCGCGAAGCCGAGCGTGACCAGGTCGCCGGCGAGCTCGGCCTTCAGCCGGTCCGCGGTGTCGTCGGCGACGATCCGACCGCGATCCATGACCATCACGCGCTCGGCGTAGCGATCCGCCTCCTCGAGGTAGTGGGTGGTGAGGAACACCGTGGTGCCGTGCTGCGCGCGCAGGTCGAGGATGTGCTGCCAGAGGTTGGCCCGGCTCTGCGGATCGAGACCGGTTGAGGGCTCGTCGAGGAAGAGGAGGGGAGGGGCGTGCATGAGGCCGAGCGCGATGTCGAGCCGGCGCTTCTGCCCGCCGCTGAGCTGCTGCACGGTGCGGGTGGCGAAGGAGGCGAGGTCGAGCGACTCGATGAGCTCGTCCGCCCGCACGCGCGTCGCCGCCGCGGAGAGGCCGTAGAACGCGCCCTGGCTGAGCAGCTCGTCGCGCACGCGCTGCGAGAAGCTGCCGCTGGTGAGCTGGCCGACGTAGCCGATCCGAGCGCGCACCCCGGCCGGATCGCGCAGGATGTCGCACCCGGCGACCCTCGCCGAGCCCTCCGTGGGCGGGGTGAGCGTGGTCAGCATGCGCAGGCTCGTGGACTTGCCCGCTCCGTTCGGCCCGAGGAACGCGACGAGTTCGCCGCGTGCGACCTCGAAGCTGAGGTCGACGACCGCCTCGACGGTCTTCTGCTTGACGGTGAAGCGCTTGGTCAGCGCCTCGGCCTGGATCATCGTTTCTGGAGTCATGCCTCGAGCGTAAGCAGCAACCCGGACGTATACTGTCCTCGATCTCTGGCAGTCTGGTGACATGTCCGACACCACCTCCCGCGCGCTGTCCCTGCTCAATCTGCTGCAGACGCATCGGCACTGGCCGGGCTCCGAGCTGGCGCAACGGCTCGGCGTCACCGAGCGCACCGTCCGCCGCGACATCGAGCGGCTGCGCGAGCTCGGCTATCGCGTCGAATCCACCCCGGGCGCCGCGGGCGGCTACCGGCTGGAGGCGGGGAGCGCCGTGCCGCCGTTGCTGCTCACCGACGAGGAGGCCGTGGCGATGGCGATCGGCCTGCGCGTCGCGGCATCGCAGCGCCTCGTGTCCGGCGCCGAGACCACGATCACGGCGCTCGCGAAACTCGAGCAGGTGCTGCCGGCTCGGCTGCGCCGTCGCGTGAACGCGCTGGCCGAGACCGTGCAGCCCGCGGGGATCTCCTCCGGTGCACCGGTGTCGTCCGAGGTGCTCGGCGAGCTCGCGCTCGCCTGCCGCGATCACGAGCGCGTGCGCTTCTCGCACACCTCCGCCGAGGGCGTCGTGACGCGGCGCCGCGTGGAGCCGCACGCGCTGGCTCCGGCCGAGCGGCACTGGTACCTGCTGTGCTGGGATCTGGACCGGGACGACTGGCGCACATTCCGGGTCGACCGCCTGTCCGGGGTCGAGCACCTGCGGGCGCTGTTCGCGCCGCGCCCCCTGACCCCGGAGGAGGTCGAGGAGTTCATCCTGATCGCGCGCTCCTGGGCGCCGCAGGCCGTCGAGACCGACGTGGTGATGGACCTGCCGCTCGCGGAGGTGCAGAGCCGTTTCGGGCAGTGGTCCCAGGGGGCCTCCGCGGAGGGCGACTCACGCACCAGATGGCCGATCGGCGGCGGCGACTGGCGGGAGGCGATGTACGGGATGCTCTACATCCCGCCGGGCGTCGAGTACACGACGGACCTCGCGGAGCCGTATCGAGGCGAGCTGCGCGAGGCGCTGCAGCGGATGCTCCGCGCCCTGGACTAGTCGGCCGCGCGGGAGCCCTCGGCCGGCCGCCGCTCGTCGGATGCGCCCGAAGCATCGGCGGCACCGGAGCCGTTCTCCGCACGGGAATCGTCATCGGCGCCCGGCTCCTCGGCATGCGCGCGCCCGTCGGCGTCGCGGCGCGGCGGATCCAGCCGCGTGATCGCGAACGCCGCACCGTCCTGCTGCATGCCGTTGCTGTAGTAGTCGATGTGCGGCTCCTCGTCGAGATCGAGGCTGCTCTGGCAGACGAAGTCGCCGGCGACGCAGTAGTCGCGCAAGCGGTCGGCGAAGGCGTCGAGGCTGCCGGGAGGGCGGGGCAGGATGCCGTTCATGCCCGGATCGTAGCTGCCGTAGTCGAACCGCTCGCTGCCCACGAAGCGCGGATTGCCGTAGAACACGATCGCGAGCACGCGCTCGGCCGCGGCCCCGCTCACCTCTCCCACGGTCTCGCCGATCAGCCGGGCCTCGGGCGCCGCGAGCGCGTCGCCCATCACGAGGGCCCCCTGCGAGTAGCCGAGCAGCACGAAGCGCTGTTCCTCGCAGGCCTCGGTCTGCACGTTGAGCGTGTCGATGAGCGTTCGCGCACCGACGGTTCCGCCCTCCTTCACATCGGTGTCGGCGGGGTAGTCGAGGTCGAGCTGCAGCACCTCGCCCGGCCGCGCCTCGGCGATCGCGCGCGCGACGGGGGAGAGCAGCTGCCCGCGCGACGGCTCGCCGGTGCCGCGAGCGGTGATCACGAGGTACGGCAGGCACTCCAGCGGCTCGACGACCGGTTCCGGCGAGAGATCCGCGTCGAGCTCCTCGGCGGCGTCGGGGACGGCGGGATCCTCGGTCACCTCGGACAGCGACTCGCGGGCCGCGGTCGCATCGATCGCGGGCGCGCAGGCCGCGAGGGACAGCGAGAGCCCCGCGAGCAGCGCGAACAGCAGTGGCCTACGCATCGAGCAGCGCGTCCTCCTCCTCGGCGTCGCTCGGCCCTCGCCGGCGTCGCCGCTCGGCGCTGCGGCGATCCTGCTCGCGGACGACGGCGCTGCCCGCGTTGAGCGTGCGGTACTCCCGCCGGGCCGCGTAGGCCACGCCGATCGCCGCAATGAGGATGAACACGTACCACTGCAGCGCGTAGGAGAGGTGCGGACCCTCGTCGCGCTCGGGCTTCGCCGGAAGCACCCCGTGCTCGCCCGCGGGATCCTCGGAGACGAGCATGCCGTATGCGCCGGTGTAGGCGCTGTCCTCCGAGCCGGAGAGCCCGGCCAGCTCGGCGAGCTCGATGCTCGCCACCGTGCGGCCGGCGGTCGTGCGACCCGGGATCGCGGGCTCCGAGGCGCGCAGGCGCGCGACGACCTGCACCGGTTCCGAGGGCGGCTGCGGCAGCTCCGCCCAGTCGACCTCCCCGCGCTCCGCAGCGCCGCCGTCGACCGGAACCCAGCCGCGATCCACGAAGAAGACGCCCCCGTCGGCCGTCCTGAGCGGCTGGATCAGGTTCGACCCGACGCCCTGCGGGCCGGGGCGGTTGCGGGCGAGGAACGGCTCGCCGAAGTACTCGCCCTCGATCGAGACGGTGCGCCACTTCTGCGCGTCCTCGTCGAACGCGTCGCGCTGCGGCAGCTCCTCGGCCAGCGGCACCGGGGCGCCGTCGTAGTTCGCGTCGATGCGGGCGATCTCGGCCCGGGCCTCGGCGCGCCGATCGAACTGCCAGTTGCCGAGCAGCACGCACGCGATCGAGAAGACGAGCAGCATCGCGCAGTAGCCGGCCCACCGGGCGGAGCGCAGGAAGCTCCACCCGATCCGGCCGGCGTCCTCGGCCGCCCCCGGTGCACGCGTCTCAGCCATCGAGGTCGCTCACCGCCCGCGTCTCGAGCGGGAAGTCGCGCGCGGCCAGGAACTCGCGCAGCGTCTCCAGGTGCTCCCGGCAGGCGAGCCAGGTCTTGCGCCGGTGCTCGTCGTGGATCCGCGGATTGCGCCAGAGGAGCGCCCACTCGGCCGGCGCCCGGCACCCGGCGCGAGAGCACTCGAAGCGGTGCTCGGGCGTGCCGCCGAGGGTCAGCGGCGAACCCGCCGCGGCGCTCACGGCGCGTCTCCCGGCGACTCGGCGGCGGGCGTGTCCGCGGGGGAGCCGTCGTGCGGGGGCGCCTCGGCGGGGCGCGCCCGGCGCTCCGGCTCGACATCGACCACGATCAGCGGGCCGGCCTCCGCCTCCGGCTCGGCAGTGGAGCCGCCCTCGAGCTGCAGCGGCGCGGGAGCGTCCGGCGCCTCGCCGCCGTTGTGGGCGACCGCGTTGCCCACCATCACCGCGAACCAGGGGAGGAGCACCGCGCCGGCGGCGGCGAGCAGCACCCACCAGCCCCGCACCCAGAACAGCGAGGCCACGCAGGCCACGCGCAGGCTCATAGCGACGAAGTACATGCGCATACGGTGCGCGCGATCCTCGGCCGGATTCACGCCAGCCGATGTCACGCTGAAACTCTTCGCCATGCGTCCCTTCTTCGTACCGCTCCAGCCTACGCCGTGCGGCCCAGGCCTCGCTGTGCCCTCGCCCAGAACCGCACCGCGAGTCAGCCCGCACCCCGTCACCGCGTCGCATAGGGTGGATCCCAGCTGTTTCGAAGGAAGGACCCCCATGACCACCTCGCGCACCGTTCTCGTCACCGGAGGCAACCGCGGCATCGGCTACGCCATCGCCGAGCGCATGATCGCCGACGGTCACCGCGTCGCCGTCACGGCCCGCTCCGGCGAGGGTCCCGAGGGTTCGCTGACCGTGCGCGCGGACATGACCGACGCGGCCTCCATCGATGCCGCGTTCACCGAGATCGAGGCGCAGCTCGGCCCCGTCGAGGTGGTCGTGGCGAACGCGGGCATCACCAAGGACACCCTGCTGCTGCGCATGACGGAGGAGGAGTTCACGAGCGTCATCGACACCAACCTCACCGGCACCTTCCGCGTGGTCAAGCGAGCCGCGAAGGGGCTGCTCAAGGGGCGCTTCGGGCGCGTCATCCTGATCTCCTCCGTCGTGGGCCTGTACGGCTCGCCCGGCCAGATCAACTACTCCTCGTCGAAGGCGGCGCTCGTCGGCTTCGCCCGCTCGCTCACCCGCGAGCTCGGCGCCCGCAACATCACCGCCAACGTGATCGCCCCCGGATTCATCGAGACGGACATGACCGCGGCGCTGCCCGAGGAGCAGCAGCAGCAGTACCTGTCGTCCATCCCCGCGAACCGCTTCGGGCAGGTGGCGGAGATCGCCGGTGCGGCGTCCTTCCTCGCCGGCGACGACGCGGCCTACATCTCGGGCGCGGTGATCCCCGTCGACGGAGGACTGGGGATGGGTCACTAGCCACGGGCCATGAGCAGCCGACCCGAGCACCGGCGTCTGCACGGGCCGGTCGGAGCTGTCAAGCCCCTGCGAGAGCCTTCCCCTCTCCCCGGAGCCCGGCGTAGCCTGGGCGCATGAGCAGCAGCGAGCACCATCGATCCCGCACGCGCGTCGTGGTCGACGCGCAGGCACTGTCAGAGCTCTACCGGGCTCCCGAGATCCTGCGCGTGGTCAACGTGTGGGACGCCGCGAGCGCGCGCGTCGTCGCCGAGCTTCCCGGCACCCGTGCGATCGCCACGGCGGGTCACGGCATCGCGGCCTCGCACGGCTACCCCGACGGCGAGCGGATCCCGCTCGACCTCATGCTCTCGACCGTCGAGCGCATCGCCGCGGTGACCGATCTCCCGGTCTCCGCCGACCTCGACGGGGGCTTCGGCGACGCCGGCGAGACCGTGCGCAAGGCCATCGGCGTCGGCGTCTCGGGCGCGAACATCGAGGATCGGCTGCGGCCGCTCCAGGAGTCCGTCGCCGTGATGCGCGACGCGGTCGAAGCCGGTCGCCGCGAGGGCGTGGCCTTCGTGCTCAACGCCCGCACCGATGCGATCGTGAGGGGCGGCGACCGGCCCCGCGCGGTGTCCATCGACGACGCGATCGAGCGCGGTCGGGCGTATCTCGACGTCGGCGCGGAGTGCGTGTTCGTGCCGGGTGTGCTCGACGCCGCCGAGACCCGCGCGCTGGTCGAGGGGATCGGCGAGCGCAGGGTGAGCGTGATCGGGCTGCCCGGGGCACTCACCGCCGCCGAGTACGAGGCGCTCGGCGTCGCCCGCATCTCCTACGGGCCGATGCCGCAGAACGTGGCGCTCACCGCGCTCAAGCGGCTCGGCGGGTCGCTGCAGGCGGACGGCGCGATCCCCGAGGACACGGAGCAGCTCAACAACTTCTGAGCCGCCGCGCCCGGCCGGATCGGCGGCCTACCCCAGGCGCGCGAGCAGCGGGATCGCGAGCGAGAGATCCAGCTCGATCGACACGTCGGCCCGCTCGCGCACCAGCGGCTTGCCGTTGAAGGCGACGCCGAGCGCGGCGACGGACATCATCTCGAGGTCGTTCGCGCCGTCGCCGATCGCGACGGTGGCCGACAGCGGGGTGCCCGTCGCCTCGGCCCACTCGCGCAGCGCCGCGGCCTTCGCGGCGCCGTCGATGATCGGGCCCACCGTGCGGCCCGTGAGGGCGCCGTCCACCACCTCGAGCCGGTTCGCGCGCCAGAGATCGAGGCGCAGATCGCCGGCCAGGGGATCGAGCACCTCGTGGAACCCGCCCGACACGACCCCGACCTTGCCGCCGAGCCCGTGCACGGCGTCGATCAGCTCGTGGACCCCGGGGGTGGGGCGCACCCGCTCGTACGCCTCTCGGAACACCCCCTCCGGCGTGCCCGCCAGGGTGGCGACGCGCTCTCGGAGGCTCTCCGCGAAGTCGAGCTCGCCCCGCATCGCCCGCTCGGTGACCTCGGCCACCTGCTCGCGGCTGCCGGCGGCGTCGGCGAGCAGCTCGATCACCTCGTCCTGGATCGTGGTGGAGTCGCAATCGAGCACAACAAGGGGGGAGACCGTCATGCGCTCCAGTCTAGAAGGCCGAGGCGGAGAGCCTCGTCAGCGTGCCGTGCCCGAACGCGAGGCGTCACTCGTTAGGCTGGTCTCCATGGTCAATGTGCTGCGGCTCTCCGATGTCACCTACGTGCGCGACCGGCGCCCGATCCTCGACGGAGTCGACTGGTCGGTGGACGACGCCGAACGATGGGTCATCCTCGGCCCCAACGGCGCCGGCAAGACCACGCTGCTGAAGCTCGCCACCGCGAACGACTACCCGACCACCGGCACGGTGGACGTGCTCGACAAGCGCCTGGGCCGTGTCGACATCTTCGAGTTGCGCAACCGCATCGGCTTCGTGTCCTCCGCCACCGGCCGGCGCATCCCCGCGAACGAGCGCGTGCGCGATCTCGTGCTCACCGCGGCGTACTCCGTCGAGGGACGCTGGAACGAGCACTACGACGACGTCGACGTGCGCCAGGCCGAGCGGATCCTGGCCGAGTGGGATCTGGCCGGGTTCGCCGATCACAGCTACGGCACGCTCAGCGATGGCGAGCGCAAGCGCGCGCTCATCGCCCGCGCCGTGATGACCGACCCCGAGCTGCTGCTGCTCGACGAGCCGAGCGCGA
>NZ_JAIVPF010000053.1:0-17744 GCF_053528595.1 Leucobacter sp.
GTACACCCCGCCCGACGCATCGGTCTTCCTGATGCCCGTCGACAGACCCCGCTCCGCCATCCAATTGATCTCCCGCGAGAACTTCGCCGACCTCGACACATCACGGAACGGATCCTTCGCCGGCTGCGGATCCACCGGATCCACCGGATCGACAGGATCCGCCGTGCCGACCTCGGTGAAGCGCAGGGTGACGGGGTGCGGCACCTTCGACGCGTCCGTGGCCACCGCGCTCCGCGCGAAGAACAGGTTCACTCCGGGATTCAGCAGCGCCACGAACTCGTTGGGGAACGAGTCGTCGTAGTCGTGGGCCCAGGTGCCCGGCCCGTTGGCCTGACCCTCCCAGTTCAGCGGGATCCGGGCCTCGACAGTACTCGTCCCGCCGTCACCCGCCTCGCCGGACTCCACGCGCTCGAGCTGCGCCCCCGAGAACGTCGCGATGGTGACGCGCACGGGCCCGTACTGCTGCGTCGTGCCGACGCTGTAGAAGCCGCTGAACTCCGCGGTGATGTATCCGTCGCCGTTCGGCGCGATGCGCACCTCGGGATCCGCGAAGTTCCACTGATTGCCGCTGCCGGAGGTGAGGCGCGCGGTGCCCTCGAAGGCGATGCGGCGGTTGCCCGTTCCGTCGGCCGAGCCGACGCCCCCCGCGAAGGTGAAGGGCCTGAAGTAGTAGGCCTGCTTCTCGGCGGTCGTCGTGCCGGGTTGCATCACGGGCAGGGAGACGTCACCGCTCACCGCCTCGCGTTCGAAGCCCACGCCGAAGTTGCTGAACCAGATGTTGGCGATGGTCCACTCCAGCGACGCGTCGCGGATCTCAGCGGCCTCGTCGCCCGAGAGCTCGACATCGGGCACGATCCGCGTCGTGTCGACCACCCGGTAGGTCTGCGCCGAGGCGGAGGCCGAGGCCGCGAACGCCGCACCCTCCGCGGGGGTGAACACGGCCGAGACCGCCCTGGCCCCACCCTGCGACCAGCGGTCCGTGTCGAGCGTCGCGACACCGGCGCGATCGGTCGTCGCGACGACCGCGGCTGATCCGAGCGGGATGTCGCCGTCGAAGAACTCGACCGTGCCGACGGGCGGACCGGGATCGGGCGCCTCGTCGGTGGCCGCGGCGGTCACCGTCGCCCGCACCACCCCGCTGCGCCCGACGACGTGCAGCGCGTGGTCGCCGAGCAGCGGGAGCGAGACGGCGACGCTCGTCTCCGCCGCGGCCGCTGCGGAGCTCGCGGCGGAACCGCTCTCCTGCACGGCGATCCCGGGCCCGTCCCCGACCCGCTCCGCGGCGACGGCGGCGGTCGAGGGCAGCAGCAGTGCGCACACCAGACCGGCTCCGAGGCCCGCCCGCGCCAGTGATCCGAGGCTCCCCATCGCGCTCACTCCTGCACCGTGATGAGGATCTCATCGGCCGCGTCGTCGATCGAGCCCGTGAACTCCACGTGCGACTCGCCGGCGGCCCGCGCGATGAGGCGCACGGTCCGGGGATCGCCGTCGCCCTCCACGACCTCGACCGCATCGGGGTCGCTGTTGCTGATCTCCCACTCGATGCCGGGGGTGTCCACGAGCACGCTGATCTCCTCGCCCACCGCGAGCTCGCCGTCGGCCGAGGCCAGCTCGCCCAGCGGCACCGCGCCGACCGACGCGGACACGTCGGTCGTGTCCACCGGTTCCGCGGGCGATGCGGCCCCGCCCGCCGCCGCGTCCGAAGAGGAGGCGCCGCCCGGCGTCTCCTCCGCGCCGGTGCACCCGGTCAGCATCGCGAGGCAGAGCGCGACGCCGGTCGCGGCGAGCCCCGCACGATTCACTCCGCGGATCATGCTGCCCGGTACTCCTCGAATCGCGACTCGAGGTCGGCGCCGGCGGCATTGTTGAGGCGGTACGCGAGAGCGACCTCCTCGGCGACCGTGCGCTTCTCGTCCTCCGTGAGCTCCGTCTCGTCGAGGAGGCGACGGTACTCGTCCTTGTAGGCACGGGGATCTTCGATGCCGTCGAACACGTAGAAGCGCACGCCGTCATCGCCCTCGATGCCGTAGCTGGTGCGGAACAGTTCGGCGATCATCAGACCGCCGGAGAGGTCCGCCAGATAGCGGGTGTAGTGATGGGCGATGAAGTGCGGCAGCGAATCGTGCGCCGTCTCCGCGATCCGGGCCGTGTACTCGCGGATCCCGGGGGTCGCGTACCGCTGTCGGACCTGCTGCTCCCAGTCCGCTCCGATCCAGTGCTCGAGGTCCTGCTCCAGCGCGGGAAGCCGGCGCAGCTCGGGCATCGCGAAGGCGAACCCGGGTCCATGCCGCCGCAGCTGCGCGTCCGTCGCGCCCTCCAACGCCTCGTACATGAGGTAGTGGTGCGCCGCTTGCGCGGCGATGCCCTCGCGGTTCAGTCCGCCGCGCAGGTAGGCCGTGTAGTACTGCGGCTCGGCCGGGGTCTCCTGCTCGGACCCCGTCCAGCTGTCGCCGCCGTGTCCGCCGGACGAGACCCGGCGGAGCGTCTCTGAAAGCGCCGTCACTTCGTGTCCTTTTCCTCTCGTGGGCATGTCGTGCTGCCCCTTTTTCTTCCCCGTCTGCCGATTCATCGGCAACGCTTCACCGGTGCCGATGAATCCGCGCGGGTCCATCCGCGCCGATCCATCCGCGCGGTCGGCCGGCACGTCCGCCGGCCGAGCGGGCGGAGCGAATCGAGATCACCGTGGTATCGGATCCCGGCGCGCTCCGCTCGCCCGGCCGGCGGGTGCCCGGCGCGCGGCCCGCTACCGCTTCAGGCGGTAGATGAACGCCGCCATGGCCTCACGCGTCACCGAGCTCTTCGGCTGGAACGCGGGCTTCCCCGACGGCTGCTGCACACCCGTCGTGATGCCCGCGGTCTTCATCCAGTGGATCTCCGCGTAGAACTTGTCGCCCTTCGCGAGATCCGCGAACGCCGAGGCGCGCGGAACCGTGTGCTTCGGGCTGCCCGCGAAGCGGTACATGAACGCGGCCATCGCCTCGCGCGAGATCTTCTCCTTGGGCAGGAACTTGGGCTTGCCCGAGGCCTGCTTCACACCGGTGGTGATGCCCTTGCTCGCCAGCCAGGTGATCTCCTTGTAGAACTTGTCGCTCGGCTTCAGATCGGAGAACGGCGAGGTCTTCGGCGCGGAGAACCTCGGGCTCCCCTCGAGGCGGTAGAGGAACGCCGCCATGGCCTCGCGCGACACGCCGGCCTTCGGCTGGTACGCGACCGAGCCGTCCGACTGCTTCACACCCGTCGTCAGGCCGTTCTGGAACATCCAGTCGATCTCGGTGTAGAACTTCGCGCCCTTGGACACGTCCGTGAACGGCAGCGGCTTCGGATCGACCGGCTCGGGGTCGACCGGCTCGGGGTCGACCGGCTTCGTGATGTCGCTCGTCGCGTAGCTCACGCCGATCGGCCGGCCCGGCTTCGTCAGGTTCGACCCCGTGGTGCCGCTCTGGTAAAGGAACGCGCGCACACCGCTGTTGACGTACTGCAGGAACTGGTTCGTGAGCGTCGCGCCGGTGAAGGCGCCGGCCCAGGTTCCCGCGGCCACCTGACCCTCGAAGACCGGGGTCGCGTCGAAGGAGACGCTCTTCCCGTTCACGGAGGCCGTGCCGCCGAGGAACGTCGCCACCACGATGCGGCCGGGTGAGAACTCCTCGTCCTCGCCGCCGACCAGGCTGCCGAAGTACTCGGTCTTCACCTCGGCCGTGATGTACCCGTCACCGGCCGCGGTGGTGTGCACCCGCGGGTCGCTGATGGTCCACCGCGGCAGCGAGCCCGACGTGAGCCGGATCGTCCCCTCGAACTCGATCGCGCTGTTGCCCGCGGCATCCACGAACCCCGAGCCATCGGAGAATACGAAGTCCCGGTTCGCACGGTCCTCGACCGTGGGCGTCTCGGGCAGCGCGGCGAGCGCGACGTTCCCGTCGACGACCTCCTTGCCGGGACCCGCGTTGAAGCTCACCCAGTTCGCGACGGACCACCGGAGCTCGGCGTCGGACACGGTCTTGGTGTGCTTGCCCAGCGTGATCGCCGGCACGACCGGCTCGAGATCGACGATGCGGTAGGTCCGCTCCGCCGACTCCGAGGCGGCGTGGGCGGCAGGGTCCTCCGGGGTGAAGACGGCCTTCACCTGGTGCGCACCGCCGGCGAGGGCGTCGGTGGTGAGCGCAGCGGCTCCCTCGGTCACGACGGCGGCGCCCAGGCTCGTCGCGCCCGCGAAGAACTCGACGCTGCCGGGAGCGGCCGGTGCGACGGTGGCCGCGAGTGCCACGTCCTCACCGGCGAAGTCGGTCGGGTACGCCCCCGTCGCCTGCGCCGCGAGGGTCGTGGTCGTCTCGGTCGGCTGCGCCGCCTCGACCTCGTAACTCACCGAGATCGGCTGCACCGGCTTGGTCAGGTTCGCGCCGGAGGTGCCCGTCTGGAAGAAGAAGGAGCGGATGCCCGAGTACAGCAGGGAGGTGAACTCGTTGGGGAACGACCCCGTGAACTCGCCGGCCCACGTGCCCGCGGCGGCCTGTCCCTCCCAGATCGGCGCCACCGTGAAGGAGGTGATCGCGCCGTCCGTCGCGGGCTCGGCCCCCGTGAAGGTCGCGACGGTCACACGCCGGGGCTCGTAGTCGTACTCGGCCAGGCCCTCGAGCTTGAAGTAGCCGGAGAACTCCGCGGTGACGTATCCCTCGCCCGCGGCGTTGACGTGCACGGCGGGATCGGCGAAGTTCCACTGACTCGCGCTTCCCGAGGTCAGGCGCACCTCGCCGGTGTACTCGACGACCGTGTTCCCGGCCGCGTCCTGCGTGCCCGTCCCTCCGGTGAAGTCGAAGGTGCGGTTGGAGTTGTACTCCTTGTCGCCCTCGACCGGATCCTCGATCGTCACGTCGCCCGAGAGCGCCTGCTTGCCGAACTCGTACCCGACCGAGCTGTAGTAGTTGGCGACCGACCAGCTGAACTCCGCACCGGAGATCGTCCGCACCGGCGCGGTCACGGCGATGTCGTCGACGACGCGAGCGAGATCGACGATGCGGTAGGTGACCGCGGAGGACTCCGACGATCCGTACACCACGGGGTTCGACGGCGTGAACACGGCCGTGACCCGATGGGCCCCGCCGGTGAAGCCGGTGGTCGTGAGGGTCGCGGTGCCCTCGGTCGCGGGGGCCGTGCCCAGGCTGGTCTCACCGGCGAAGAACTCCACCGTTCCCTCGGCCGCCGCGGGCGTCACGGTCGCCGTGACGACCACGTCCTCACCGGCGAAGTCGGCCGGGAAATCGCCCGACGCCTGCGCGGTCACGGCCGTGGTGGTCTCGTTCTCGGGATCGCTCACGACCACGGTCAGCTTCGCCGTGCCCGAGGGCACCTGCGACGCCTCATTGGTCGCGAGCACCCGGTACTCGCGGCCGTTGTCGGCGAGCTGAGCGTTCGGCACCGTCAGCGACGACGAGGTCGCGCCGGCGATGTCCTCGAATGCGGCCCCCTGGCCCAGCCGCGACTGCCACTGGTAGCTCGGGGCGGGGTCGCCCGCGGCCTCCGCGGTGAACGTCGCGTCGCCACCGAGCTCGACCGTCTGGTCGGCGGGCTGGGTGGAGAAGGTCGGCGCGATGGCCTCCCAGTTCTCCGCCGCGAAGGTCACCGGCGTGAAGACCTCGACGCCGGCGCTCTGCGAGCCGTGCGCGCCGATCGTGATCACGCCGCACTGCTGCACGAGGCAGTCGATCTGGTTGCCCGCCTGGCTCTCGAACCGGGCGCCGGGGATGGTCAGCGTGGAGGTCCAGTCGCCGTTCTGGTCCATGAACCCGAGACCGGGCTCGGTGCCGTTGCCGGGGTAGTTGATCAGGGACTGGTAGACGCCGGCTCCTGCGGCGTAGTCGTAGTTGGTGCCGCTGACGCCCTGCTTGGTGGGCGCCCAGCTGCCGGGATCACCCGCGTTCCTCGGCGTCACGACCCCGAACAGCAGGTAGGCTCCGCCGAAGTTCGAGCCCCACTGGTTCTGGGTGGCGTACCCGTCGCCCTCCAGGGTGAGCACCGTGTCTCCGTCGGGGTTCACCTCGTAGCCGGGGCTGACGGTGAGGGTGGGCGTCAGCGTCTCGTGGTTCGTTCCGGTTCCCGTCTGGGAACCGTTCGGGGCGGCGAGTGCGGGCGACGCCACCAGGCTGCTCAGCAGCAGGGCGGAGGCGGTGCCCACGCCTGCGGCGGAGATCAGATTCCGACGCCACCCTCCTGCCTGATCTCTGGGCTCGGTCGAGCGTGTTACCTTCATTACTTCCCTTTTCTCTGCGTTTGCGTGCTGGGGATGGGGATCGGCGCCTCGGCGCCCTGTGATGCGGGTCGGAGCGTGCCAGCGCTCCGGCCCGCAAGCGGTTTCAGCCGGCAGCCGGGAGCGGTGTCTCCGACGTGCGGCGCGATCTGAGCAGCGCCGCACCGAGCAGGCCGACGCTCACGATCAGCAGCCCGGCGATCATCAGCGTGCGGGCTTCGGATGGCTGCGCCACGGCCGCGATCAGGCCGCCGTTGACGCCGACCCCGGCGTTCTGGCCCTGGCCGGCGGGCAGCGCGTTCGGGTTCGCCGACGGGGGCGGAGGCGTCTGCACCGGCGGCTTCGCGGTCGGGTCGACGCTCGAGCCGTCGGCGTCGAAGTAGACCGGGGCGAAGACCTCGACACCGGCGTTCACCTTGCCGTGCGCACCGATCGTGAACACGCCGCACTGCACCTCGTAGCAGTCGACCGTCACGCCGTTCGCACTCGTGAACTCCGAGCCGTAGAGGGTGAACTCCGTCTCCCAGTCGCCGTCGGCGGTCATGACCGGGGTGCCCGGCTGGGTGCTGCTGCCCGGGTAGCTCACCATCCACTGATAGGTCTCCTGGCCGTCGGCGTAGACGTAGTCGCCGGCCGACATCGAGCCGCCCTGCGACGGCATCTTGTCGACCCAGCCGAACAGGATGTAGGCGCCCCCGGCGGTGTCGCCGTTGTTGTCGGTCGCGTATCCGCTGCCCGTGACGGTGACCTTCTGATCGCGGTCGTTGAGCGAGTAGGCGGGGGCGACGGTGAGCGATGCGCCCAGGTCGTTCTTTCCGGTGCTCGTGCCGTGCGGGTCCTTCGTGCCATCGGACGGCGCGGGCTTCTGCTCCTCGATCGTGAACGGGGCCCAGCCGATCAGGTTCTCGTCGGCGTCGATCGCGGCGATCCGGTGGTCTCCGGCCGCGAGACCCGAGGGCAGCGGGACGGTGACGCGGCCGTTGGCGGGAACGAGGTACCAGCCCGCGAACTCCGGGTCCGAGTAGACGACGGCGCCGACCCAGGTGTTCTGGTAGGCGGAACCGACGGTCAGCCGTGCCTGGCCGCCTGAGACCTCGACCGTCACCCCGCCTCGGTTCGCGCCGGTGAGCCCGCTCTCCCCGGGCAGCGTCGACGGATCGCTCGACGGCTTGTCGGGTGTGATCGGGTCCACGGGCGTCGGCTCCTCGCCGGTGTCGCGGTCGGGCCAGCCGGTCTCGTCCTGCCCCTCGAAGAAGATCGGGGTGAATGCCTCGTTGGCGGCCTTGACGGCGCCATGGGCGCCGAACGAGAAGAAGCCGCACTGCAGGGCCACGCAGTCGATGGTGTCGCCGAAGAAGCTGGGGATGTCCTTGCCGGGGATCGTCATGGTGTAGCTCCAGTAACCGCTCGCGTTCATCACCGCGTCGGCCACGTCGGCGTCGCCGCTGCCCTGATTGCCCACGAACATGGGGGCGCCGTAGGTGTAGTCGCCCATGCCGACCGGGCCGCTCGACCCGCCCTTGCTGCGCCGCCACTTCTCGGGATTCCCGAAGTCCTTCATCGTTCCGAGGCCCACGTAGATGCCGCCGGATCCGGTGCCGGGCGCGACGGCGGGGCCGGGGTCGAATCCGAAGCCCTCGATCTTGACCGGGGTGCTCCCGTCCGGTGCGATCGCATACCCCGGGGTCACCCGGATGGTGGCGGTCGTATCGGGGTAGGGCGTTCCGGTGCTCGCTCCGTAGGGGCCGGTCGCGGGATCCTCTCCGCCGGGGTTCCCACCCGGATCCTCGCCGCCCGGATCCTCGCCGCCGCCCTCGCCGAAGGTGAGATGCAGCGAGAGCGGATCCGTCCAGTTGTTGGGATGGGCGTAGGTGGGGCCGCCGTAGGAGGGCAGATGCTCGAGGGCCACGACGTCCGGGAACGCACCGCGCTCGGTGGTCAGCTGCAGCTCGTCGTCCTCGATCGTCAATCCGCCCTCGGGCAGGTCGAAGGTCGAGAGCACCAGATCATCGGTGCGGGTCTTCACGTTGTAGCTCTCGATCATGTCGACGGTCACCGTGATGCGCTCGTCGGCGATGTCGAGGCGGATGTCCTCGAAGTGCAGCCAGGCCTCGCCGAAACCGCGCATCTCGACCTCGCCGCCGACGCGCAGGCTAGCGGTGCCGGCCTCCGGATCGACGGAGCCCGACTGCACGGGGAACTCGATGTGCGGCGCACCCCGGGTGTAGCTCGCGCCCTGGGCGGCGTCGACGTAGCCCTCGGTGTGGCCGAAGTTCTCGAGGTAGTTGCGGATGGTGCTGCGCACGATCCACTGCACCGATCCTCCGGTCACCTCGACGCCCGCCGCGGCCGGTTCGTGCTCGACCGGCTCGGCGTGCGCCGGGGCGACCGCGCCGAATCCGAGCAGCACCGTCGCGAGGGCCGCCGCGCTTCCCCGCAGCAGACCGCGCCGGAGGGGGCTCGTACTGATTCGCCTGTTCACTCGCTGACTCCTTCTTCTGTTGTGGGATGCGCTGCCGCTGCGGATTTCGCCCTCGTCCGCCGCACGAGGGCGAACACCACCGCGGCCAGCAGCGCCAGCACCGCGATGCCGAGCGCCCCGAGCGCGAGCAGCGACGTGTCGAGCCCCTCGTCGGCCGAGGCTGCGGCCGCGGCCGCCTCGTCGGCCGGCGCCGCATCCGGCTCTCCGGCCGCGTCGCGCTCGGTCTCCTGCGCGGGCTCCTCGGAGCCCGTGGCTGCCGGCTCCTCCGCCGGGATGTCGATCACCGTGGCGTCGTCCGTGAAGCTCTGGCCCGTGGTGCCCGACTCGAGCGCGCCGCTCGCGGTCACGAAGGCGACCGGGGTGAACGACTCGTTGTTCGCGTTGACCATGCCGTGCGCGCCGATGGTGATGATGCCGCACTGCACCTGCAGGCAGTCGATCCGCCCGCCCGCCTGGCTCTCGCCGGCGTGCGGGTTGCCCGAGACCGAGTCGAAGACGGCGCCCGGGATGGTCATCTGGGCCGTCCAGTCGCCGTTCGCGTCGATCAGCGAGGTCGAGGCCGACGCGGAGTCGCCGCCCGCGAAGCCGACGAGCAGCTGCGATCCCGAGGCGCTCGCGTAACCGAAGGTGGACCCGGATCTGCCGCCCTGGCTGGGAGCCCAGGAGTTCGTCCCGGGATCCGAGACCGCCCCGAAGAACACGTAGATGCCGCCGGGGGCGTTGGGCACGTACTGGAAACCGGATCCGGTGAGCGTCACCGTGGTCGAGCCGTCGACGGCCGGTGCCGCCGACACGTCCACCCGTCCCGCGGCGTGCGCGGCCGACGCCGGCGACACGACGGCGAGCAGCGCGAGCAGCGCCCCGAGCAGGAGCAGCCCGAGCACCCGGGTCCCATCATTCGGTCGCGCGCCGCGCCGGAGTACTGCTGTCGTCATTCCTGCTCCTCGTTCCCTGCCGAACCCTGCTGCCGCGCGCCGAGCGCGGCCTCCCCCGGTGCCCCGCCCGGCGCCTCCCCCGATTCCTCCACCGACGTCGCACCCGGATCCTCGTCGGCGAATCTGACGGGCAGCACGACGAGCGCGCCGTCGCCGTCGCGCAGTACGCGGACGGGATGGCGGTACACCTCGCTCAGCAGCTCCGCCGTGAGCACCTTCTCGGGGGCGCCGAACACCCGCACACCGCCGTCGGCGATCAGCATCACACGGTCGGCGTAGGCCGCCGCCGCCGCGAGATCGTGGAGCACCACGACCACCGCGTTGCCCTGCCGGGCATAGCGCCTGGCGAGCGCGAGCACCTGCTCCTGGTAGTTGATGTCGAGCGCCGCGGTCGGCTCGTCGAGCAGCAGCAGCGAGGCGCGCTGCGTCATGACCCTGGCGAGCGACACCCGCGCGCGCTCGCCGCCGGAGAGCGAGGTGAAGGCGCGCTCGGCGAACTGGAACGTGTCGCTGCGCAGCAGTTCCTGGGCGATGACGCGGTCATCCTCCTCCACCGTCGAGAGACCCCGCCAGGGCGCGCGTCCCATCTTGACGACGTCGACGACGTCGAAGGGGAAGCTGATGGCGTTGCTCTGGCGCAGCACCGAGCGGCGCAGGGCGAGCTCGCGATTGCTCCAGTCTGAGATCTCCCGGCCCGCGAGCCGGATCGATCCCCCGTAGGGATGATCGCCCGCGATCGCGCCGAGCAGCGTCGACTTGCCGGCGCCGTTGGGTCCGATGATCGCGACGATCTCGCCGATGCGCACCGAGAAGTCGGCTCCCGACACGATCGTCCTGCCGCCGAGGCTCACGGAGACCCCGCTCCCCTCGAGCGCGACGGCTCCGGGCTCGAGGCGGACGGGCGCCGCCGGCACACGGAATCCTGGGATCGGGTTCACAGCCACCCCCAGTTCCGGCCTCGGCTCCGCTTGATCAGGAAGAAGAAGAACGGCCCGCCGATGAGGGCGGTCAGCATGCCGAGGGGCAGCTCCGCGTATGCGACGGCCGTGCGCGCGAAGGTGTCGGCGGCGACGAGCAGCACCGCGCCGCCGAGTGCGCTCGCCGGGACGAGCACCCGGTGGCCGGGGCCGACCAGCATGCGGATGAGGTGCGGCACGACGAGCCCGACGAAGCCGATGATGCCCGCGAAGGCGACGGCGGCCGCCGTGAGCAGGGCGACGATGAGGATCGCGCCGATGCGCAGCCGCTCGATGTTCAGGCCC
This sequence comes from Leucobacter sp., assembly GCF_053528595.1. NCBI lineage: Bacteria > Bacillati > Actinomycetota > Actinomycetes > Micrococcales > Microbacteriaceae > Leucobacter > Leucobacter sp. Next base: position 10,918 of record NZ_JAIVPF010000053.1, read on the forward strand.
AGGTGCCTGGCCGCGTCGTCGCCGAGGCTCAGCAGATCGAGCTTGCCCGCGATGAGGCAGGCGAAGACGAGGCCGATCACGAGCAGCGGCACGACCGTGAGCACCGACTCCCAGAGCGCGCCAGCGAGGCTGCCCATCTGCCAGAAGACGATCTGCTCCCGCTGATTCATGGTCGCGGCGAAGGTCATGAGCGCGAGCGCGGCCCCGCCGAACGCGTTCACCGCGATGCCGACGAGGATCAGCGTGATCACCTCGGACCGGCCGCGGGAGCGCGATATCGAGTAGATGAGCAACGACGTGCCGATGCCGGTGACGAAGGCGCCGATCGGGATCGCGAAGGCGCTCCCGGCCGCGAGTCCGGTGACGATCATGAGGCTCGCGCCGACGGCGGCCCCCGAGGAGACGCCGATGATCCCGGGGTCGGCGAGGGGATTGCCGAACACGCCCTGCATGATCGCGCCCGCAGCGGCGAGCGCGGCCCCCACGAAGATCGCGAGCGCGACGCGCGGAAAGCGCACCTCCCACAGCGCGGCATCGGTGTTGGGGTGGCTCGGCGCTGCCCCGCACGCCAGGCCGGCTCGGCGGCAGAGCGACCCCACGACCTCCGTGATGGGGATCTGCATCTGGCCGAGCGCGGCGGAGAGCAGCGCGGCGAGGACCAGGCCGAGACCGAGCACGATGAAGAGCAGCGTCACCTTGCCCCGGTGCGGCTTGGGCAGCGACGCCGGCTCCGCGTCGTAGGCGAGGATCCGCGGGAGCGCGTCGGCCGCGGGATCTTCGAGGCGCGCGGCGCGCGGCGCCGGGGTCGCCCCCTCGGGTGTATCGATGAATCGGGAGCTCACGAGACCTCCACCTCCGAGAGATCGACGCGGTAGATCGCCTCGGCGAGCGCCTCCAGCACCTCCGGCGTGCGCGGCCCCCACGTGAACATCTCGTAGTCGCTCATGTCGACCACGCGCTGCTGCCCGCCCGCCGGCGTCTGCGCGACGCCGGGGATCTCCAGCAGTCCCTCGACGCCGCCGACGGATTCGAGGCCGAGGGTGAGCATGAGGATCAGATCGGGTTCGAGCTTCATGAGCCCCTCGGCGGTGAGCGATCCGCTCACCCACTCCTCCTCGCCCGCCACATCGATGCCGCCGAGTTCCTCGATCAGCACGCCGGCGATGCCCCGGGTGCCGTCGGGGTCGTTGCCGTACATGTAGTAGACGCCGGCCCTGCCGCGCATGTAGAGGAAGACCATGCGCACGCGCTCCTCCTCGGCCTGCGGGGCGACGGCCTCGATCCTGGCGAGGGTCCGATCGAGCCGCTCGCGGAAGTCGACCACGTACTCCTCGCCGAGCTCCGGCACGCCGAGCGCGGTGGCGATGTCGCCGATGAGACGCGGGATGTCGTCGATGTCGTCGGCGGGGTCGAAGAAGATCACCGGGATCCCGGCGTTGCGCATCTGCAGTTGCACGTCGTAGGGGCCGACGCTGTAGTCGGTGAGGATCAGCGTCGGGTCCAGTTCCAGGATCGACTCCGCGTTGAGCGTGTGCGTGTCCATGACGAGCGGCAGGTGCTTCGCGGAATCGAAGCCGGTGGTCAGGTCGCGCCCCACGACGTTCGGGCCGAAGCCCAGGCCGAACACCACCGACGCGATGCTCCCGGTGCCGTCGAGCGCCAGGATGCGGCTCGTGTCGGTCACCTCCACCGTCACGTCGTCGAGGCCCGTGAACGACACGGGGAGTTCCGGCTCCGGATGCTCGGCGATGGGTTCGATGTCGGTGGACTGCAGCAGCGCCGTGTCCGGGCCCTCGAAGCTCCTGGGGCCCGTCGCCTCCGAGCGGTCGGCGACCTGCGGCGATCCGCCGCCGAACGCCGCGCAGCCCGCGAGCGAGAGCGCGAGCGCGAGCGCCGCGGCGACATGACGGACTCGCCGCGGCACGCGCACTGGTGTCGTATTCATTTCGAGGGGTCTCAATCCTTCGCGTGGGTGCGATCCCGCACCTCGGGGGGCCTTCCGCGGGTGTGGTCCCGCAGGCGTCAATCCATCCGACGTAAGTTAGGCTAGCCTATCTATGATCAGATGTGCCATCTCGATCCGATGACCGAGGCCCGGCGCTCCGCGATTCCCGCTTCTCCGGCGGACGCCCGCGCCCCAGACGACACCGAGGAACCCACGTGCACCGAACACTCTCACCGGCCGGGCCGCGCCGCCGCGGGAACCCGCTTCTCCGCGCCCTCCTCGCCGGCGTCCTGTCGGCCGGTGTGCTGCTCTCGGGGATGGGTCCCGCCTGGGGCGGGGCGGACGCCGCTGCGCTCGCGTCCTCCTCTGATCCCGCGACCGTGAACCCCGCGGTGACCGACGCGATCGGGGCGTTGCAGCCCGAGGAGCAGCCTTCCCCGTTCGCCTTCGCCGGCTGGGGAGCCGACGAGGCCGCGTTGGAGGCCGGCGCGGATGTCGGGTCGGGGACCGGGGACGCGGACCAGCCGGCGGCCGATGAGGGGGCCGAGGATCCGGACGCCTCCGGGACCTCGGACGAGGACTGGGTCGACCGGGGGTCGGGCCGTGTCGAGCTCATCGTCTACTTCGCCGACGCCGGCGTCGCCCCCGCGGCCCAGGGCGATCCGGAGCTCGCCTCCTCCTCGCTGCAGTCCGCCGCGGACGCGCGGTGGGAGCGGGTCGACTCCCGGCTCCGGGAGCTGGAGCGCTCGGGGCGGGTCGAGGTACTGGGCCGGTTCTGGGTCGCGCAGTCGATCCTGGTGTCCGCGGACGCCTCTGACGCGACGCTCGCCGCACTCGCGGCCCTGCCCGGGGCCACCGAGATCACCCCGAACTACACCGTCGAGCCGCTCGAGGAAACCGCACCCGAGGCGGTCGAGGCCGAGGTGCCGGTCGAAGAGGCGGCGCCGCTCGCGGCGGAGGGCGAGACCTCACCCCCGAACACCTACGGCATCGAGCGGATCAACGCGCACGAGGCGTGGCGCGACTTCGGCGTGCGGGGCGAGGGCGTCAGGGTCGCGGTGCTCGACACCGGCGTCGACGCCACGCACCCCGAGATCGGGAGCAGGCTGGTCGGCCGCGGCACGGGAGACCCGAGCTATCCCGGCGGCTGGATGAACTTCGACCGGCTCGGCAACCCATTGACCACCAAGCCCACCGATCCCGGCTCGCACGGCACCCACGTCGCGGGGACGATCGTGGGCGGCGCCTCGTCGGGCACGCAGATCGGCGTGGCGCCGAGCGCCGAGCTGATGGCGGCGAACGTGCTCAGCGGCGGCGGCAGCACCGCGAAGATCTACGCCGCGCTCGAGTGGGCGATGTCGCCGTACGACGGATCGGGGCGCCCCGCGGGCCGCGCGGCCGACGTGATCAACATGTCGCTCGGGTCGGGCGGCTTCGACGCCAGGATGGCGACCGCGATCCAGAACGTGCGCGACGCGGGGATCTTCCCGGCCATCGCCATCGGCAACAGCGGGGCGAACACCACCTCCGCTCCGGGCAACTTCTACAACGCCGTGGGCGTCGGCATGACGGACGCGGACGACGCGGTGAGCAGCGGATCGAGCGGCGGAACGGTGTCGTGGTCGGCGAGCGTCGCGGAGCAGTTCGGCTGGCCGGCGAGCTACACCAAGCCCGACGTGTCGGCTCCGGGGGTCGCGGTGTTCTCGGCGATGCCCGGGGGCCTGTACGGCAACTCGAGCGGCACCTCGATGGCCACGCCGCACGTCGCCGGAGCCGCGGCGCTCATCAAGTCGGCCCAGGGCGGTCTCACGGTGTCCCAGATCCAGGACGCGCTCGAGCAGACCGCCCATCGCCCCGGGGAGGACCAGGGCGCGGTCTACCCCGACACCCGCTACGGCCACGGCCGCATCGACGTGCACGCGGCGATCTCCCTCGTGCAGGGCCAGTCCGGCGTCAAGGGCGTGCTCACCGATTCCGCGACGGGCCGGCCCGTGTCCGGTGCGACCGTCAGCTACGCCGAGCGCGGCGAGACCTGGACGACGGACGCCCAGGGACGGTTCACCGCGCGGCTCGTGCCCGGGGAGTACACGCTGGCGATCACCCGGTTCGGCTACGAGGACGCGACGACGGCCCGGGTCGCCGTGCGGGAGGGGTCGTTCGCGCAGGTGCAGGTGCGGATGAAGCCCATCACCGTCGGCTCGATCGCCGGAACCGTGCTCGATCACGCCAGCGGCACCCCCATCGAGGGAGCCGTCGTCGCGGTGATGGGCCAGGACATCTCCACGACCACTGCGGCCGACGGCAGCTACCGCCTCACCGGCCTGCCCGCCGGGGAGTACCGGCTCCGGGCCTCGGCTCCCGGCAAGCGCGAGCTCCTCTCGGGCGCCGCACCGGTGCTCGCGGCGCTCGAGACCACCGTCGGCTTCCGGCTCGCCGATCTCAACTCCGTGCTCGTGCTCAACGGCCTGGAGGGAGACCGCACGGCGACGCTCCTCGAGGAGAACGGCTTCCTGGTCGCGCACGCGGCGTCGCTCGCGGCCGCCCCCGCACCGCTCGACAGCTACGACGCCGTCGTCTGGGACACCCCCCTCGGCGGTGCGAGCGCCGCCGAGGTCGAGGCCGCGATCGCCGCCACCGACGCCTCGGGCACGGGGGTGGTGTGGCTCGACCTCGGACGCAGCGCCGACAGCGGCATCGGCACGCTGCACTCCCGGATCGGCAACCCGGCGTCGCGGGAGACGGCGGACGATCGCACCGCCGCCGAGGTCGCCTACCGCGTCACCCGGGAGCACCCGATCTTCGCCGGCGGTCTGCTCAGCCCCGATGCCCTCGGAGTCGGAGGCGTGATCGTGCAGAACAGCGCGAACGGCTCCAAGAGCGCGGCGTGGTTCGACGGTCTCACCGGTACCGCGCCGACCGTCATCGCCGAGTCGATCTACCAGCACGCGGACCCGGACGACGACCGCGCCAGGATCCCCACGGCGCTCGGATCCGGGATCGCCGTGGACGAGCGCGCGAACAATCGCCACGTGCTCCTCGCGCTGCACGGCTCGTCCAACGCCGTCGACGCCCGCAACTGGTCGCCCGCCGCCGCGCAGGTGATGCTGAACGCCGTGACCTGGGTCTCCCCGGCCGAGGCGCAGGCTCCCGAGCCTCAGATCGTCGTTCCCGAGCCCCCGGTCGTGCCGCCGGGCGACGGCGGCAACAATCAGCCCGGCGACGGGGGGAACGGCTCGCCGACCGACGGGCCCGGCGGTTCGGGGACCGGTCAGCGGCCCCAGGAGCCGGCACCCGACCCGACGCCTGGCGCACCCACCGCCACGGGCGGCTCGGGCAGCCGCGCGCCGTCGGCCCAGTCCCTCCCGAAGCCGACCTTCACGCCCGAGCCGCCCGTCGCGACGGCGAACCAGCTCACGCGGGCGAACAGCGGCGACATCGTCGTGCGCGTCGAGGACGGGATCGCGCACGTCACGATCCCGGGTTCCCGACCGGGCGACTGGTTCTTCCTGCACGTGTACCCCAGCAAGACCCCGGTCGACTGGATCAGAGTCAACGACGACGGCGAGCTGCGCATCGACGTCGCGCGCCTCTCGCCCGGGACCTACCGCTTCGCATTCACCTCGGCGAAGGGGGACTTCGCGGGGTGGGTGGCCGTCGAGGTGCCCGGCACTCCCCGGTCCGCGTCGAACGCCGATGATCCCGAGGGGGCCGGGATCGACGACGACCCGCTGCTCCTCACCGACGAGCAGCTGGGGGAACCGCGAGCCGCCGGGCTCTCGCTGAGCGGGCCGGAGCAGCTGATGCTGCTCGGCGCGGCGCTGCTCATCCTCTGCGCTGCCGGGGTGGTCCTCTTCGGCACGCGGCGCGCACCCTCGCAGAGCGGCGCCGCGGCGACGAGCACGCCGGGTGCGGCGAGCGCCCCGGCGGGCGGTGGACCGTGAGCCGCGTACGCCCGCGACCGCTCTCGATCGCGGTGCTGGTCGTGGTGCTGGTCGGAATCGGGGTCTTCGGGGTCGGCGCGTGGCGGCTGCTCGGTGCCGAGCGCCCCGCGGCGGCGAGCGGGGAGCGGGTCGCGGTCGACTCGCTCGCCGAGCAGATCGACGACGCCCCGGCCTCGCCGCCCGTCGCGCTCGAGATCCCCGTGCTCGGCTTCGACGCACCGGTCGAGCCCCTCGCCGTCGGCTCCGAGGAGGTGCTGGATCCGCCCACCGCGGACGACGCGTTCTGGCTCTCGGACTACGGCCTTCCCGGCGTCGGCACCGACAACACCGTCTATCTCGTCGGCCACACCTCGAGCACGGGCGACGCCGTGTTCGACCCGCTGGTGGATCTCGATCGCCAGCGGTCGCTGCTGGAGCCCGGCGACGAGATCGTGCTGCGCACCGATGAGGGCCGAGTGCTCTACGAGGTGCTGGCGACGGAGCGGCAGGACAAGACCGCGATCACCGACCTCGAGACCGTGTGGCGCAACGAGCCCGGACGGCTCGTGCTCATCACCTGCTTCTTCGAGGCGTCGCGTCTCGAAGCGCCCGACAACCTCATCGTCTACGCCCGCCAGCGTCCGGCCGAATAGACCCCCGCCGGCTCCGCCGACTCTCGCGGCGCACCTCCACCGGCCGAGCGGCGGGCGGCGCACCTCCACCGGTCATCCTGCGCGGAGAGAGCGCGGCGGACGCAGTCGCAGAATCCATCGGCATGGATTCTGCGACTGCGCTCGCCGCTCCCGCAGGGTGACGGGCTCTCAGTGTTCGGCGCGGTAGAGGAAGGCGGCCATGGCCTCGCGGGTCACGTTCGCCTTCGGCGCGTACACCGGCTTGCCCACGGGCTGCTTGATGCCCGTCGACAACCCCTCCGCATGCATCCACGCGATCTGCCGGTAGAA